>JBKBOE010000004.1:0-61801 GCA_046294915.1 Cyclobacteriaceae bacterium
GTGTTTACGGATAATGGTCTTAAGCCGCAGATCATGCGTTGCTACAATCAGCGTGGTGTTGTTTTCAGTTGCCGCCTGTAGCAACAGGTTGATGACCCGTTCGCAGTTTTTATCATCCAGTGCGGAGGTGGGTTCATCGGCCAGAATTACCGAAGGTTTATTCAATACTGCCCGTGCAATAGCTACCCGTTGGGCCTGCCCCTGGCTTATCTGCAGTACGCTTTGATTTTTATAAGCGGTAAGCGAGAGGTGATTTAAAACCTCATCTACCCGCTCAGCAGATGGCGGAGAACCCGCCAGGTAGGGAGCCAGCAGCAGGTTTTGTTTTACCGTTAACGCGCTGATTAAATGGTTGCGCTGAAAAACAAACCCGATTTTTCTGCCACGAAGGTGATCCAATTCTTTTTCTGAAAGATGGGCCAGTTCGGCTCCGTCAACCTGCAGCGAACCTGTATAGCCGCGCAGCAGGCCTCCTAAAAGATGGAGCAGGGTTGTCTTACCGCTGCCCGAATCGCCTAACAGAAGCGCATGTTCACCGTTACTGATTTCAAAATCAGGAAAGTAAATCGGTTTCACTGCTGTGTAAGTAAAGGATAGATTTTTTGCTCTAACCATATCAAGCCTCAAAAATAAAAGTCCGGCCGGGTTTCCCAGCCAGACTTTTCATTAAATAATCAGTTACAACAGTTTATTGTTTAATCGGTTCGTAATCCTTAAACGGAGACAAGGAGATTTTTTCCATCATCTCGCGGTATTGTTTCCACGTGGTATTAAAGAAGTTGTTTACCCGTTTGGTAACCTGGGCGATTTTATCTTCAGCATGTTTGTAAACCCGTCTGTCGGTATCGCTAATCGGATCGCGCGAGCGGGCCACATACCCTACGGCTGTTTGGATGTACGACACCGGTGTTGGATCAGGCGAGCGAAGAATGCCCTGGCGGGTATCCACTTTACCAAGGATGAAATCGAACAAGGCATCAATGGAATCTTTCATGGCTTTTGTCTTGTCAGCGGCATCCTTCAAATCAGTGCGTTTTGCTTCTTTAATTCGCTTTTCAAAATCTTCAACAACTTCTTTGGATTCGCGCAGCCTGTCGGTAGCGGCAGTGGCTTTGGCACGCAGGCTTTGTAAATCCTTTAGCATAGCATAACGCTGTTCATACACACTAACCGGAACATCCATTCGCGGATCAGTTTTAACCATAATGGTTGTAGAGTCTTTCTGGTCGCCAAACGTAATGCGCAGTTTGTAAGAACCGGGTAAAACCGGAGTTCCGAAAAAACCGCCAAAGCCTCCGCCACCGCCCTGCTCTCCGCGCGGCCTTTCGCGCGAGGGCTGGCGATCGGCACGTTCGTTCAGCATCCAACTCATGCGGTAAATTCCGTTTTCTTCAGGCGCCTTCTGGCGGATAGTGTTCACCAATTTCCCCTGGGAATCGAAAATTTCCAGTTTCACTGAATCGTATTTTACTCCGGGTTTAGCTTGAGAAGATGCAGTTGGCTTTGTTTCTACAACAACAGGCTTTTTGGTCTTAGGGTCAACAGCAGGTTTTGCTTCTTCCTTTAGTGCAACGGGCTTATTCACCAAATAGGTAATCATAGCTCCTGCCGGCCTGTTCTGCCCGTTGAATACGGCATTGGCATCGAAGCGCGGGCCTGAAGGCTGCTGCATGGATACCAGGTAGGCGTCAGGTGGAGTAAACAGTTGAACGGGTTTTGCGGGCACGCCCCCTGCCTTGACCATCTCACGCAGCGGCCGGATGTCGTCCAGCACATAAATGGCGCGGCCAAACGTACCGATAACCAGGTCGTGTTCGCGTGGGTGGATGATCAAATCCATTGTTGGTACTCCGGCCGGGTATCCGTTTGTCCACCTTGTCCAGTTTTTGCCTTCATCAATGCTTACAAACAATCCGTTTTCAGTTCCTAAAAACATCAGTTTAGATTCAACGGGGTCCTGTACAACACAAAGGGTGAAGTTACTTTCACCGACTTGTGCCGCAGATACCAGGCTTTCCCAGGTTGCTCCGTAATCTTTCGTTCGGAATAAGTAGGGTTTATAATCGAACATGCGGTAGTTGTTAACTACCACAAAGGCTTCTCCGGCATTTTTTACTGATGCATGAATTTGCGGAACCCATGCACCTTTGGGCATACCGGTAATGCGTGCCGTAACATTTGCCCAGCTTTTGCCGCCATCTTGTGTTACCTGTACGTTGCCGTCATCGGTGCCCACCCAGATCACACCTGGCTTAACCGGGCTTGGTGCTATGGCAATAATGGTGCAATGGTTCTCCGCCCCTGTGGCATCCATGGTAAGCCCACCGCTTTCGTGTTGTTTTTGTTTGGACGGATCGTTGGTGGTTAAGTCGGGCGAAATGATTTCCCACGTATCGCCTTTATTGGTGGAGCGGTGTAAAAACTGGCTTCCGTAATAGATCGTGGAGTTGCTGTGCGGATCCTGAGCCAGGGCAGCATTCCAGTTAAAGCGAAGTTTCATGTTCGGATCAGGATGGGTTGGCCGCGTGTTTTTGGTAAATCCGGTTTTCAAATCGTAGCGCGCCAGGTTTCCACCCTGCGACATGGCATATCCGTAGCGTGAATCATCGGGGTCAGGCGAAACATCGAAGCCATCGCCAAAATACATTTCCTGCCAGTAGGAGTTACGAATGCCCGCATTGCGCCAAACGTATGCGGGGCCAACCCATGAGCCGTTGTCTTGCATGCCGCCATATACGTTATACGGATGCTCCATGTCTACATTAATGTGGTAGAACTGCCCTACCGGGATGTTATCGGCAAACACCCAGGTTTTACCCATGTCGCGCGAAATATTCAGGCCGCCATCATTACCATCAATAATGAAATTGGGATTTTCCGGGTGGATCCACCAGGCATGATGATCGGGGTGAACCCCGGAATACTGAATCAATTGCCGAAATGATTTGCCTCCGTCTTCGCTTACACCAACACGCGAGTAGATGGAGTAAAGGCGATTCTCATTTTTAGGGTCAACATAAATTTCGTAATAATAAAAGGGCCTGTCGCCTATCTCTTCTTTATCGTTAACCTTTGTCCATTTCTCTCCTCCGTCCTCCGAGCGGTACAGTGCATTTTTCTTCGCTTCGATAAGTGCATACACTACACTGGGTTTGCTGCGGGCAATGGCAAGGCCCATACGGCCAAGGTCACCTTCGGGTAATCCTTCTTTGCTGGTAAGTTTCTTCCAGGTTTTACCGCCATCGTAGGTAACGTGCAAACCCGAAGACGGCCCACCCGATTTAAACGTCCAGGGCATTCTGCGGTGCTCCCACATGTTGGCGAAAAGTTTATTCGGGTTGGATGGATCCATCACCAATTCGGCACAGCCGGTTTTATTATCGATAAAAAGAATTTTTTCCCACGTTGCCCCGCCATCCGTTGTTTTGAATACACCGCGTTCGGCATGTTCACCCCACGGTGAGCCGATAGCGCCAACATAAACCGTATTCGGATTTTTCGGGTCGATGATGATGCGGTGAATATGCCGTGTTTTTTCCAGGCCCATTTTCTTCCACGTTTTACCGCCATCAAGTGTTTTATATATTCCATCACCACCATTTAAACTGTTGCGTGGGTTGCCTTCGCCCGTACCTACCCATACCACCGAAGGGTTATCCTGCTGGATAGCGATAGCGCCTATAGACTGGGTTAACTCTTTATCAAAAACAGGTTGCCAGGTAACGCCACCACTCGTAGAAAGCCACACGCCTCCGGAGGCGGCACCGGCATAAATAATGTCCGGATTGGAAACAACAGCATCAATGGCTGTTATGCGCCCGCTCATGGCTGCCGGACCAATAGCGCGGGGCTTCATGCCCTTGAGTTTGTCCATATCAAGTTTCTGACCCATCAGGATTATTACCATGCAAAGCATGAGCGTGGTAGATACTGTCCTTTGTAAGATTGATTTCATAAGTCTTTGTTATAATTTAATTGGTCGAAGGTAATCATAGCCGCTGCCTGAAATTCAAATGAATTGATCAGAAAATGATTTTGTAGGATGGGAAGCATACTTTCTCATTTAAGCGGTGTGAACTAGCGGATAAAAACAACCTCCTTAAAGCCAAATGACGTATTCTTCCCTTCTATTTCTATCTCAAGATTTCCAGCCTGGTCCACACCGGTAATTACACCCGGAAAGTGTTTTCCATTCTGCGAAAAGATGTGTTGTTCACCAAACCAATAAAGGTTCTCAAGATAATCAGACCGAATCAGACCATAGTCCTCGTTTCGCAACATCAAATACCGTGATTCAATTCGTTCGAGTACCTTTTCCATGCAATCGGCAAGATTAAGATCACGCCCGATAAACATTTTCAATGAACCGGCAAATGGAAAGTCAAAGCTGACCTGATTGATATTGATGCCAATACCTACAATAGCGTAGGTTATTTGATTACCTGCCAGTTGGTTTTCAATCAGTATGCCACATAGTTTATGTCCATCCACTATTATATCATTTGGCCATTTGATGTTTACGCGTTCGGCCGGCAGCAGATCGCGCAACCAATCTGCAACACCCAATGAAACAGCCATAGCCAGATAAATCTGATTGGCCGGGTTTAAAAATTTTGGAGTACAGATAACAGAGAATGTGAGGTTCCTAAATGGCTCCGTTACCCAGACGTTACCCCGTTGCCCACGCCCGGCCATTTGATTGTCGGTAACGACTACCGTTCCTTCCGCCAGCGGTTTCTGCATAAGAAGGCGTTGAGCTTCGGTATTTGTGGAGTGACATTCTGGCATATAAATGAGCCTTTTACCCATGAAAAGGGTATTGGCAGGGATTTTATACAGGGATTTGTTGTAGTTTTGCACGGAAATCGAAGATAGCTGAATGGCAAAAAAAACAAAGGGTGGCAGTTCGGAAATACTTTGTGATGCCATCGTAAAAGGAATGCAGGAGAAAAAAGCCGCTGACATTCTGATTATGGACCTCCGGAAAGTAAAAAATGCCGTAGCCGATTTTTTTGTGATTTGCTCGGGTAATTCGGATAAGCAACTGGAAGCCATTGCCGATTCGGTAGATCAGGAAGTGTATAAACTGGTGAAAGAAAACCCCTGGCATATCGAAGGCAAAAACAATAAAGAGTGGATGCTACTCGACTACTTTGATGTGGTGGCCCACATTTTCCGGCAGGACCGCAGAGAATACTTTGCCCTCGAAAAACTCTGGGGCGATGCCGAAATGACTGAAGTTAACTAACCTAAGAAGAACAAAAACAGGGTGAACCCGTTAGTAAAAAAAAGAAATGTCAGACCAGAAAAAAGATAGTAACAAAATTCTGCCCCCCAAGCCTCCAAAAAGCAATTACCAGCTTTGGGTAATCCTGGTTACGGTAGCTGTGGTTATGGGCGTAATGTATTTAAGCAATTCAACCGGGTTGCCTGAAATAAACAAAAGTGAGTTTGAATCCATGATCAAGAGCCGCGACCTGAAACGGGTTGTACTTATAAAGAACATGGATGTGCTGGAAATTACCCTCAATGCCAACGCGCTGCAAAACGCTAAGTACAAAGAGCGGATCGACAACAGCAGCCGCTTTGGTGCCAATCCCAATGGCCCACACTTTAAAATGAAAGTAGGTACCATTGAATCATTTATTGCCGAGTACAAAGAACTCAATAAAGATATTCCGCGTGCCGAGCAGGTTGATCTGCAATTTGAAGAACGCAGCGATTACTTCAGCGTACTGGTGCAGTGGGGATTTTTGTTCCTGCTCCTCTTCGGATTCTGGATGCTCATGCGCAGGATGACAGGCGGTGCCGGACCGGGTGGTCAAATCTTCAATATCGGTAAATCAAAGGCCGCCTTGTTCGATGCTGAAAACAAAGTAAAGATCACGTTTGAAGACGTTGCCGGGTTGGACGAGGCCAAAGAAGAAATACAGGAAATCGTAGAGTTTCTTAAAAACCCATCAAAGTTCACCAAACTGGGCGGCAAAATTCCGAAAGGCGCCTTGTTAGTTGGCCCTCCGGGTACCGGCAAAACCCTGCTTGCAAAAGCAGTGGCGGGTGAGGCTGCTGTACCTTTCTTCTCGCTCTCCGGCTCCGACTTTGTGGAAATGTTTGTTGGTGTTGGCGCAGCCCGTGTACGCGACCTCTTTAAACAAGCTAAAGAAAAAGCGCCTTGCATCGTATTCATTGATGAGATTGATGCCATCGGCCGCTCACGCGGAAGAGGCCAGATGCCCGGAGCCAACGATGAACGAGAAAACACCCTTAACTCCCTGCTTGTTGAAATGGATGGTTTCGCTACCGATTCAGGGGTAATTATTCTTGCCGCTACTAACCGGCCTGATGTATTGGATTCAGCACTGTTACGTCCGGGTCGTTTCGACCGGCAGATCAGCATTGACAAACCCGATATTGTTGGCCGCGAAGCCATTTTTAAAGTACACCTCAAGCCCATTAAACTGGATCCGAGCGTTGATATTAAAAAGCTCTCGGCCCAAACCCCGGGCTTTGCCGGTGCCGAAATTGCCAACGTATGTAACGAAGCCGCATTGATTGCCGCCCGAAGAGATAAAAAAGCCGTTGACATGCAGGATTTTCAGGATGCGATCGACCGGGTTATCGGAGGGCTTGAAAAGAAAACCAAAATCATCTCCCCCGAAGAAAAGAGAATTGTGGCCTACCACGAAGCGGGTCATGCGGTGGCCGGCTGGTTTTTAGAACATGCCGACCCGCTGGTAAAAGTGAGCATTGTACCTCGCGGTGTTGCAGCCTTAGGTTACGCTCAATATTTGCCAAAAGAGCAGTTCCTGTATCAAACCGAACAACTGCTGGACGAAATGTGCATGGCGTTTGGCGGCCGCGCAGCCGAAGACCTGGTGTTCGGCAAAATTTCAACCGGGGCGCTAAGCGACCTGGAGCGGATAACCAAAATGGCCTACAGCATGGTTACCGTTTACGGAATGAATAAGGAAATCGGCAACATTTCGTTCTTCGACTCTAAAGCAAACGACTACACATTCCAGAAACCTTATTCAGAATCAACTGCAGAAAAGATTGACCGGGAAGTAAAACGCATTATCGATGAGTGCTATGAGCGAACCAAAGGCCTGCTGAGCAAACACCGCCAACACCTGGAGGTAATTGCCAACGAGCTACTTCAGAAGGAAATACTCTTTCAAAGCGATTTGGAACGCCTGATCGGCAAACGGCCTTTTGAGAAACCTACAACCTACCAGCAATTCACCAATGGAAAACCGGAGGCTGAGAAAAAAGATGTGAACGGCACTCCGGCTACCAGCGAAAATCCTGCACCGCAAGATCAAAAGGCAACTGAAGGATAAACCAATATTAGAATGACACTATATTTAAACTCAGGTACTGTTAAGCCTGAGTTTTCTTTTTACTATGGAAACCCTTCAACCCGGTAAAAAAATTTATTTTGCTTCCGATTTTCATCTGGGCGTACCAAATGCACAATCAAGCCTGGATAGGGAAAAACGGATTGTGCACTGGCTGGAATACATCCGGCACGATGCGCACAGCATCTACCTGATGGGCGATATTTTTGATTTCTGGTTTGAATATAAACATGCTATCCCAAAAGGCTTTATTCGCCTGCAGGGCAAGCTGGCCGAACTTCGTGATGCGGGCATTCCCATAATCTTCTTTACCGGCAACCACGATATGTGGATGTTTGACTATTTTCCGAAAGAACTGGACATTCCCATTTACCGGCAGCCCATAGTGCTGGAATATAATCAGCAAAAACTTCTGATTGGTCATGGTGATGGCCTCGGCCCCGGTGATACTTCATATAAAATCCTGAAAAGGTTCTTTAACAGTAAACTATGCCAATGGCTTTTCGCACGCATTCACCCTAATATTGGCATTGCAATTGCCCACTTTTGGTCGCGCAGAAGCCGCATCAGCAATACTAAACGCGAAGAGAAATTCCAGGGTGAAGAGAAGGAGTACCTGCTGATGTATTGCCGTGATGTTGAAAAAAAAGAGCATCATGATTTTTATATTTTTGGCCACAGGCATCTGCCCCTTGATTTAAAAGCAGGTGAAAATAGCCGTTATATAAATTTAGGCGAATGGGTTCATTTCAATACCTATGCAGTTTACGATGGGAAAAATGTTGAACTCAAATCATTTGAATCGTAAGGCCGGTTTACTTTTTCTGGCTATTGGTTGTTTGAATTGTACGGCATTTTCGCAGCAGCCGGAAATTGAAATTTCTTGTACCAGCGAAATTGTTGAAGCGTACGTTGACCGTCCGGGAGATCTATACATTCAGTTCATTAATGAACACTTCTTGAAATATTCTAAAGAAGGTAAACTCCTTCAGCAGTTCAAACCAAAAGAAGCACCAACGGTATTTGAACCACGCGATGGTTCGCGGGCTTTTACCTATTATCAAAAACGCAACCTTGCCGGGTTTAGCAGCTTTGGCACTGAACCTTCCACCCCACTTAGTGAAGAGTTTGCAATTGAACCCGGTTTAGCATGTTCCTCAGGCGACCTTGGCATGTGGGTCCTTGACCAGGCTGACAACAGCCTGAAGCGCATTAACCTTTCGCAATACAAAGTAGAGATTGAATTTCAACTTCCGGCCGAGTTGAAAGGAACCATCCGGCAAATGCGTGAGTACCAGGGTTACTTGTTCCTTCTTGGTGGGCAAACCCGGCTTTTCGTTTTCAGCGGAATGGGCAAATTGTTGAAAAGCTTTGAGGGAAAAGAAATCCGGTTTTTTAACTTCATTGGGGAAGAACTCTATTATAATGATATGGACGCACTCCGTTTTTATGACCTGTTTGACGGAACCCAGCGCCAGGAGCAAGCCGAACCCGGTGCCCGCTTTATTTTGCTTACCGATGAAGCACGCTTCGTGGTTTATCGTGATAAGGTGGCAATTTTCAGGATTAATTAAGTCTTTTCGTCTAAACCCGGACAATTACAGTGTTCAGTAGTGAACATATTTGTACATTGGAGGACAGCCCTATTTGAAATCCGGGCTGCTAACGCAATTTTTAACTATGGCATGGAATTCGAGTTCCCTACCGACCCCTAACCAACGACATGAGTCTTGAAAGCGCCCGCCAGGCAGAACGCCAGGCAAAAATTTTAATGATCGATGATGATGAAGATGTTTTACTCGCAGCAAAAATGCTGCTCAAAAAACAAAATCACCATGTTATCATCGAAAAGAATCCAAACAAGATTCCCTTTTTGTTAAACAACGATACCTATGATGTCATCCTGCTGGATATGAACTTCAGCAAAGACATTACCAGCGGCAAGGAAGGGTTTTACTGGCTCGAAAAAATTCTGGAGAAAGACCCAAATGCTGTGGTCATACTCATTACAGCCTTTGGCGATGTGGAGATGGCCGTGAAAGCACTGAAACAAGGTGCTACGGATTTCATCTTAAAACCGTGGCAAAATGAAAAACTCATCGCCACCGTTTCAACGGCCATCCGGCTAAAGCAATCCTACAACGAAGTGGATAAACTTCGAAAAGCCAAAGAAATGCTCGAGGAGCAAATCCGTAAACCCTTTGGCGAAATTATCGGGCAAAGCACCGCCATTAAAGAAGTATTTACCCTTATCGAAAAAGTAGCCAAAACCGATGCCAACATTCTCATCTTGGGCGAAAACGGAACAGGTAAAGAACTTATCGCACGCGCTATTCATCAACGTTCGTTGCGTAAGGATAACAGTTTTGTTGCCGTAGATATGGGCGCAATAACCGAGACCTTATTTGAAAGCGAACTCTTCGGCCACAAAAAGGGCTCATTTACCGATGCCCGCGAAGACCGGCCCGGACGTTTCGAACTGGCCAACGGAGGCACATTGTTTCTGGATGAAATCGGAAACCTGAGTTTAAGCCTGCAAAGCAAATTACTAAGCGCCTTGCAATCCCGGCAAGTTACCCGCGTAGGATCCAATCAACCCACACCGGTTGATATCCGGTTGATCTGCGCCACCAACATGCCGCTGCATCAAATGGTGAAAGACGGAACATTCCGGCAAGACCTCCTTTACCGCATCAACACAGTGGAGATTCGTGTACCCCCGCTTTGCGACCGGATTGAGGATATCCCGTTGCTGGCCGACCATTACCTGAATTATTACGCCCGTAAGTACCATAAACAGGTTAATGCCATATCTTCTGGCGCAATGGATAAACTGAAGCGTTACGCCTGGCCCGGAAATATCCGGGAATTGCAGCACGCTATTGAACGTGCCGTGATTATGACCGACTCGGCTTCCTTACAGGAAACCGACTTTCTGTTCAGCAGGCCGGTTACTGCCATGTCACCCGAAACTCTAAACCTCGATGAGGTTGAAAAATCGGCTATTGTAAAAGCGCTGAGCATCCATAATGGAAATATCTCGAAAGCCGCTGATGAACTGGGGCTTACCCGTGCATCGCTTTACCGGAGAATGGAAAAATACGGGTTGTAACTTTTGCCTGTGTACATTAACTGGAAATCGCCTTTTGTAACACGCATCGCCATTCTGGCGGTAAGCATTTTGCTTTTTGGCTTTTTCCTGTTCGATAAAAACAACGTTACACTTGCTCTTATACTTTTAGCCGCCTGTATTTTCCAGGTAAAACAATTACTCGATCTGATTGAAAAGCCGGGTCCGGTAGCCGGCTCATTGCTCCACCAAATACAGTATGATGAGGTAACCGCAACGTTCAAATCAAAAAGTACCGACCCGGGTATCAGGCAACTCGAAAACCAGTTAAACGAAATTTTGGGAAAAATCAGGAATGCCAGGCTGGAGAAAGATACCGAGCACCTGTTTTACAAAAATATTGTAATGCACGTTGCCATTGGGCTCATTATTTACCGCGAACGTGACGGCAAGATTGAAATTTTTAACAGCGCAGCACGAAAACTGCTTCGGGTGAATAAAGCCGATACCCTTCAGGATCTTAAAGAAATGAATGAGCAACTGGTTAATTCCTTTACCCGGCTCAAAACAGGCGGACGTGAACTCATCCGTATTCAGGTGGGTGAAGAATTTATTCAGCTTTCGGTTTATGCCATTGAGCTGACCCTGCGGGGCGAATCGCTTAAACTTATTTCCCTTCAAAACATTCAAAGCGAGTTGGAAGAAAAAGAAATGGAAGCCTGGCAAAACCTGGTGCGGGTACTTACGCATGAAATTATGAACTCCGTTACACCCATCTCATCGCTTGCCGGTACACTTGAAGACGAACTCACAACTCACCTGAAAAACCAAGCCGATAAACCACTAGAAGCCGAGCAACTTTCCGATATTCAGCTTTCGCTGCAAACCATCAGCAAGCGCAGTGCTAACTTGATTCACTTTGTTAAGGAATTCAGAAGCCTGACGCACATTCCGAAACCAAAACCCCAATCGGTACAGGTGCAGCCCCTGCTGGAAGAACTTTACACCCTTCATAGAAATGAATTAGCCGAAAAGCAAATCACCTTGCACATCGCGGTTGAGCCTCCCGACCTGACGATTATAGCAGATAAAGGAATGATTGAACAAGTGCTGATTAACCTGATTAAAAATGCCATACAGGCTTTTGAAGACCCGACTGACAGACAGATTTTTCTCCGTGCTTATTGTAACCAGAAATTACGTCCGGTCATATCGGTGCGCGATACCGGCACCGGCATTGACCCTGAAGCGCTGGAAAAAATCTTTATCCCGTTTTATACTACAAAGAAGTCGGGTTCAGGTATCGGGTTAAGTTTATCGCGACAGATTATGCGCCAACACCAGGGAACCCTTACGGTCAAATCAAAAGCAGGCGAAGGAACAGAATTTATCATGCGATTTTAAGCCATGTTTGGAGTGAACATGCTCATTTAATACCTTTGCGCACCTGTCTACACTATATATGCCAAACGTTTCTGAAGAAGTTGCCCGCATCCTTATTGAAAAACTGGGCGTTGCCGAATCTGAAATAAACCCCGACACCAATTTGGTTAAAGACCTGGGCATTGATTCGCTGGATTATGCCGAAATTGTAATGGATTTTGAGCAAACTTTTGATATCAAAATTCCGGATGACGATGCCGAAAAACTCACCACCATTGGCGCAGCCGTCAGGTACATTGAAGAGAAATTAAAAGCAAAAGCGTAGCACTACGGCTATTGCTCCCTGTACTGCTCCGATTCGAAATAATTACATAGCCGTTTCATTGCATTTGCCATTTCCTTGCGTAACGGTTCAACCGTTGCCAATGTTGGCAATGGCAGAATGTACCACCCGTTGTGTTGTTCATTCCATCGCACAAGGTATTTCGCATCCTGCCGCATCAAAATATCCATCTCGTAAATTTCCTCGTCATGTTTGTCGTGCAGGCCGGTAAACTGAAGCAGGATGTGATCCTTTTTAAACAATTCACCCTTCCTGAAATCAATCGTACTCAGTTTTACCAGTAACCGGGCTTGGCTGTCCCATGCCTTAAATTTGAATACCCGCGGTTGAAATTCTTTCATTTGGTTTAAATTAGCCGGCTCAACAGAATGAGCGAATTTAAGAAGCTACTCTTCATTATCAATAAATTTTCGGGCGCAGGTTTCCGACCAAAGCTGGAAGGAAAGATTCTTACTGCCTGCGAACAACACCTCACCGAATGCACCATTGAATTTACGGCCAGCCGCGGGCATGCAGCCACAATTGCCAGAAATGCCGCCAGCCAATTTGATGCGGTAATTGCTGTTGGTGGAGATGGCACCGTGAATGAAACTGCCCGTGGACTACTCCATTCGGAAACACCACTCGGAATTCTACCGAAAGGGTCAGGCAACGGGCTGGCACGACACCTGGGCATCCCCATGAATCTGGATGCTGCACTCTCTGCATTGTTTAACAGTCAGGCAATTAAGATGGACACATTTCAGTTAAATGATCACCTTTCAGTAAATGTATCGGGCATTGGGTTTGACGGACATGTTGCCAACTTGTTCGGAGAAAATAAAAAACGGGGTTTTTGGGGCTATGCCCGATTTGTGCTCAGGGAATATATTGCCTTCTCCGGTTTTGAAGCACAGGTTGTACAGGGAAACAACATAAACAGCTTACACGATAGCTTTATTATTGCACTTGCCAACTCCTCTCAATATGGAAACAATGCACGGTTATCGCCTGCGGCATCAATTACTGATAACCAACTCAACCTGGTACACATAAAAAAAATTCCATTACCAAAAGGCGTTCTGTTTGCGTGGAACCTCTTTATGGGCACCCTTCGGAATAGTCCGCATTATTTCAGCCAACCGGCAGGCAATTTGAGTATCAAAACAAAATTGCCGGTTCCCTATCACATCGATGGAGAACCTTGCGGTACGGCTTCTGTTTTCGACATCCGGATTAACCCTGCCTCACTGGCCGTACTGGTGCCGGAAAAAAATCGAAATACGGTATAACAATCATCGGTTCAATTCAGCCGGCCCGGGTGTTGGGTTGCCCGTATCAAATACATAACGCCAGCTTCCATCATTCTTGCGCTTCCAGATGGAGACATACGTTCCATAAAGTACGGTGTCGCGCAGTCCATCCTCACTTTTTGTTTGAAGGGTATAACCGCCAAACGTATAACCGAGATTACCACTGGCTTCGGCTTTCAAAGGAGACCACCTAAGGGTTGACTCGCCAAGCGGGTTGTTCTTGAACGATTCCATTAAGGCAAACTTGCCCACAATAGGCTGCCGGCCAGGTGCTGGCTTTACCACGTTTTCATCGGCATAAAAAATAAATGCAGCGGCAATGCCCTTTTCCTGCGCCATACGGTTAAAGTTTTTATCAGTTTCAAGTACTTCAAGGCGTAATGCTTCGCTGTCGTCATTTGCCTGACAAGCCGCCAAAGTCACGAACAGAAAAAGCAACCGATAAATCATGTTACCCGGCCGATAAAACTTTGCGTCAAATTAACGTAATATGCATAAAATAAAATGCTCCCGCCAGACTATTATTATGTGACCAAATCAGCACTATGGCATTACCCAGTTAACGCACCAGGCCTTGTTACCGGAGGATGAAATACGGCATGAATACGCCATTCTTGAACAATCAGGAAAGAACCCTGAAGCATTTGGCGAACTGTACGAAAAGTATTATGATAAAATATTCAATTTTATTTACCGCCAGACCGATGATGAAGATCTCACTGCCGACTTGTGTTCACAAACTTTTCTGAATGCCCTAAAGAACAGCAGCCGTTTTGAATTTCGTGGCGTGCCGGTTTCCAGTTGGTTCTATCGCATTGCTGCCAATGAAGTAAATAAACACTACCGGAAACAAAAGAAAACACGGGTATTCTCCATTGAAGAAGTAAAGGTGAGAGAACTGATAGACCGGAGCAACGAAAGCTGGGATGAAGAACTTATCCAACGATTGCTTAATTACCTGAAAGACCTGCCCACCGAAATGTTAGAGGTACTGGAATTGCGATTCTTTGAAGACAAGGACTTTAAAGAAATTGCCTTTATTTTAAAAATAACAGAAAGCGGGGCAAAAATGCGTACCTACCGGGCACTGGACAGGCTGCGTAAAAATTTTAACCTTAGCATTAAGTACGATGGGAAGAAATGAAATACGGTTACGCAGAAACACCATGAGCAGCGGGCGCATTGCGCGACACCGAAACTACTCAGAACTCATGCGCCAACACGACAAGGACGTGAGGCTTAAGCGTGTTTTACGGGTGTTTACTTATTTCCTCATTATTCTCTTTCTGCTTATCCTACTGTTAATTGTTGTACGCTGGGAACAAAAGCAACGTAATGGTACCTCAACCATCGAATCCATTCAGCATGGAACCAGTCTCGGTAAATATTACCCTGCGAAACAAAGAATATGAACGTAAAAGCGGTTACTGTCCGCCCAACATAGTCTGCACCGGCCCGGTGCTTTCAGTTCCCACTTCAAATTCAAGGCCTAAAAATGCAGCCATTGTTTTTGCGATTTGTTTCTGAAATAACTGCCCGGATGCTTTAACTTCACCCATGGGTTTGGTATCCGGGCCGATAACCGCCATCCAAATCTGGTCAGCCTCAGGAATTTTGATGCCATGATGCTTCCAGCTTTCGGCATCGGTACCACGACCATGATCTGTGGTGATTAAAATGGTGGTTTTGTTTCTGTACTGGTCATCACTTTGCAGGTAATTCCACAGCTCGCCAATAAACCTGTCAGTATAATGGGCCGCATTAAGATAAGCTGCATACTCACCCCCATGTGCAAAATCATCCGTCTCATCAAAAGCAAAGTACATCACGCGGGGTTTGTTTTTTTTGATGTACTCCATACCCAGGTAAAAGGTAAAAGCATCAAGTCGTACGTCACCTAATGGGTTGGGAGTAGCCGACATTACCTGATTGATTACCATTTCGCGTTCCGACAACCGGCCGCCTGCAGCCGGAACAATACCGGCACTTACAAAAACCCCACTTCGTTTATCGTTAATAATGTAAGGAAAGCAATCCCACGAAGTAAACGCAGCCACTTTACCTTTAAATGCCGGTTGGCTGTTCAAAAATTCTAAAACCGTTGTATTCGGATTATACATCTTGTTGTTACTGTTAATCCGGGCATCATCCGCTTTACCGGTAAGCAGTTCGTTGTACCCCGGATAGGAAAACCACATCTTGTTTGAAACATTTACCATGGAGCCATATGCCCTGTTCCCATAAATCTGCCCTTTGGATGCAATTGTACCCCATATAAAGGGGAGGAGAAGTTTTCTTCGTACAGTGGCATCGGTATGCCAGTACTTCTCCTTAAGCTTAGGATCCTTAAGGAAGGGTTGCTGCTTCATGAAGGTCGAATCGGCCCCGTTAAATAGTTCCTGCCACCGTAAACCATCAAATGTAATCAGAATAATATTTTCGGTTTTCAGTTTCGATTGAGCCAATCCCTGCAGGCTTACTACTATCCAGAGGAAGAACAAAAGTCTTTTATTCATAAAAAGTAAAATTAAGAAAGCGGGCTATTAACCCGCCTTCTGGTTATTAATCTTTTAAAAACCAAACAACGCCATCAATGCTGTCATCGGTATTTCCAAACTGTCGTGTTAGAGCGGCCTGATAGTTAGTAAGGTTAACATTGGCTTCGTTGGTTGGGTATTGAAACCGGTTGGGTATTACTTCTGGCGAACGACCCGTTCCGGGGCCGGTTAAAAATGTTGGCACTCCTGTTCGCTTCTGATTGAAAAAGGCTTCCCATCCGGAGTTCTGAAAAAATGCCAAATACTTCTGCATCAAAATCTGGTTTAACCCGGTTGCATTGTTACCTGCGTAGGACACAGCCGGCTGAGCGAGGTAACTTGTCAGATCAACTACATAAGTTCCAATTACCACGTCCTGATCTGGTTCTGTTATATTTAAAACGGTTCCATCCTGTATTCCGTAAAAAGCCATAGAAGCACGAATGCCGTTTTCATAATACTGGGCGGCATCGCCTGTAATCCAGCCACGATTAACAGCCTCTGCTATATTAAAGCATTGTTCCGCATATCCGAGTATTAAACTCGGCTCTGGGCCGGCAAGTGTAGTATAATAACGCTTTTGATTGATGAAGGAGTATTCATCATTTCCAGCCTTAACGGTCATATCAGCCAGACTTTCACCGGAACTTGCACCGATATAAGCATTAAAATCATCAGGACTTAATCCATCCACATTAATCTTCTTCATAGCCGGGTTGGCTACCACAAAAACGCGCGGATCATGCAAACTGGTAAGGCTGTTGAGATAGGTTGCTGCATGATTATAGCGCCCTTTGTCAAAACCGCGATTACCGGGATTAAGCGGGTAGATGTTTGTGGTACCGTTATAGACAAATTTCAGGTTGTCCTCATTACCCGACATTATGGGAAACTGAGAGGGATTATTCATCACCTGAGTAAATCGCTGGGCAATCGTTAAATCTGTGTCAGCTGATTTTTTACTAAGGGTAATAAGCACCCTTAACTTAAAGGAGTTGACTACTTTACGCCATTTAGAAAGATCCCCGTTAAAGTAGAAATCACCTGTTAAGGATTGATCGTTGGCTGAAATGAGTGATGCCAGATCCGCATTGGCTTCATCCAGCCAAGTTAAGATCTGCAAAAAAATCTCCTTCTGGGCAGCGTACTCAGGGGTAGCGTTTCCAAGTCCCAACAAGGCCTCATCCAGCGGCAGGTCGCCAAACAGGCGGGTCATCCGAAAATAGTAGTAAGCACGGAAAAATTTACCTAATGCCGAATACGGATTAACTTCGTTGGCACCCAAACGGGCAGCTTCTTCTTCCATTTTAACAACATTTTTCAGCGTACGGAACAAAAGCGTACCCGAAGTCCACGTGTATTCCTGATTGCCGTAGTAGTTGTAGTTACAGTTCCAAAACTGGTTCCAGCGGTGTTCCAGTGACCAGGGCCTTTCGTTCATATCAAACAACACCCCGGTAAGTACCAGCGATGCCGGTACCTGAGCCGGGCGATTTTTATCAATTTCAAGCGCTTCAAAATCAGCGCAGGCTCCTGCAAGGAACGTAAACAGGAGCAATAAATACCGGGTTAAATTTTTCATGTTGATTACTATTAAAAAGTGAGATTAATGTTAATTCCATAGCGCCTTAAAGTGGGCGATTGCAGTCCGGAGTACCCTTCATAACCACCAAACTGGTCGATGTCCACATCTTTTTTCTCAGCCCAGTACAACAGGTTCCGGCCAACCAGCGAAATGGTTGCCTGGTTAATGAATGTCCGCTCCAGCATACGTTTAGGAATAGTGTACCCTACAGTAACTTCACGAAGTTTTGCATAGCTGCGGCTCATCAGGTTTGCTTCCTCATCGCGGTAATAGCGGCTGATGTAATCCTGCAGATATTCCGGAATATCATTTGGGGCAAAGGTTAATTCATCATAATTGGTAATCTTCCCGGTGGGATCTGTTTCAATTGTTCCACCTGTAATTTTCACCCCAGGCCCAACATACGATTTGACGCCCAGAAAATCCTGGAAGCGGGCCTCCCCCATCTCTCCTTTTACGGTCTCGATATGACGGCCTCCGCGGAAAGTTTGCCGTTGAACATAATTCACCAACACACCGCCTACCCGGCCGTCAATCTGAACGGTGGCCACGAAATTCCGGTATGAGAATTTATTGATAAATGCCCAGCTCCAGTCCGGATTGAGGTTACCAAGAAATTGGGGTATCGGATTACGAATTGGTTTTCCGGTATTGTCGTTTATCAGGTTTCCGTTAGGATCTTTATAAAAAGTATAGGCGTAGTATCTGTCAACCCGATCGCCAACCTTCAAGTAACTGTTGAAGCCATTAACGGACGGATTAAACCGGCTGGCGGGCAACCGGTCAACGCCCGGGTATATTTCGGCTAACACTTCCGTAAAGGTTGACCAGTTTGCTGTTACATCCCAGGTAAGTCCGTTTGCATTATTAAGCGGTCGTCCTGTTAAAACGATTTCAACACCTTTCCTGCGTGTTTTAATGCCATTTACAAGCGCTGAGGTGTAACCGGAAGTTTCAGAAAGTGGTAAGGAATAAATTTTCGGACCATCCAAACTATTAAAGTAAGTGAATTCAACACCTACCCGGTTATTGAAGAAACGGCTTTCAAGACCTGCCTCCATGGAAGAGCTGAATTCCGGCTTCAAACCAGGATTAGTAAGCACGTCTGAGTAATACCCTGCAGGCTGGTTATTGTATACTAAAGGAGTGCTGTACACTGCCGCATTTTGATAACTTGGACCATCATACGGAGAGAGGTATGTAGATCCATACCCCAGCGGATTTCCGGTAATGGAAACAGAGGGGATTGGCCCAATAAATGAGGAAGTAAGACCACCACCAACTTTGGCATACGAGCTACGAATTTTGATGTAGGAGATTGGCTCAGGTAAGTTTAGTAATTGGGTTGGTATAAAACTCAACGAAGCGGATGGATAAAAATAGGCATCGTTTGCCAGTGGCAGCGTTGAATTTTTGTCAACCCTGCCGGTTAAGGAGAGGTATAAGAATTTCCGGTAACCGACATCAGCAAATCCATAGGCACTATACACGGCCAGGGGTGCATAAAAATTAAATGCCCGTAACGGATTTAGCGTATTGTTGAAAGCATATAATCCAGGTACGTTCAGGTAATCGGTTGTTGTATAGCTTGAGCGATAGTTGAAGTTACGCAGGTTTCCACCCACCGAAGCCCGAATATCAAAATCAGTAACCTCTTTTTGATAGGTGATTAACACATCCGTATTATTCTCAAAAAGTGCCCTGTGGTCTTCGCGATAATCGCCTTTACCCTGTTCTCTGCCGTAGGTGGTGCCTGAATATGGAAATTTTTCATCTCTGAATATGTTGTATGAATTGATTTGCGTACGGGCCATCAGATCAAATGCATTACTAATCTGCCATTTAAGTGCAAGATGCCCGTACACATCGGTTTTGTAATGACCGCGTAGCCACTCTTTGGCCATAAACCACGGATTGTTGTAACGGGTATATTCTGCATAAATCTGCTGAAGTCCTTCTTTGCCGGGCTGCCAGTAGTTGCGCATATCATTCACATCCCAATCAGCACCACCCCAAAGAATGATATTATAGATCATACTGTTGGGTCCGTAAACAACATCCGGAAAATTATCGGTGAACTGCTTATTATAATTAAGGCTTGTTTCAAAGCGTACTTTAGGAGAAAAATCATACCCTGCACTTACGTTGAAGTTATTGGTGTTTAACTGAGTATTGGGTACGATGCCGCGCTGGTAATTGTACGAAGTGGAGAAACGTAAATTATATTTGTCGCCATTTGCCGAAACCGCAATGTTGTTGGTTGAAAGAATTCCATTTTGCAGAAAGCGTTCCAAATTGTTCTTTCCACGGCTCACCCAAGGCGTTGGAATGATGTGGGTTTCGTAGGGCGATGACAAATTGGGTAAAATAGTGTTATCAATTGTATAGGTATTATCCGGATCATATACCCCATCGTATTGCGGAAGCATCAAACCAATATCGAGCGGAGGACCCCAGATATCATAATCCGAATCGTATAATCCCCCTCCCTTACCATCACCAAAAGCATAGCGGCCATGGTCTCCGGGGCCGTATTTATCCTGCACTTTTGGAATGGTTAAAAAACCATTGTCAACCATGAATGACGAATTGAACTCCACCGCAAAGCCTCTTTTGTCTTTCGTACCGTTTTTAGTGGTAATCTGAATGGCCCCATACTGGCCACGTGAGCCATACAAGGCAGAAGCATTTGGTCCTTTTAGTACGGTAATACTTTCTATATCATCCGGGCTGATGTTCCAGGTGTCTGACTGGATGGGCACACCATCAACCACAAACAGGGGTCTTTTTCCACGAAGAAAAACGTTGGGTGCACCCAGCAACTCGGCTGATTGGGCAATGGTTAGCCCGGCCACTTTTCCGGTTAACGAGTTTACCGGGTTAGGTTCCCGGGCCTTTATCAGGTCAGTGCCTTTAACATCCTGAACAGCATATCCCAACGATCCTTTACTTTTTTCAATACCCAAAGCGGTTACAACCACTTCAGTTAACTGCGTGGCATCGGTGGCTAAGGTTACTTCAATACTTGAACGACCGTTTAACTGAACCTCCTGCGTGGAAAAGCCAACGAATGAAAAAACAAGTGTAGTCTCTGCCGCAGGAACCGTTAATGTAAACGAGCCCTGCGCATCTGAAATCGTGCCCGTAGAAGTTCCCTTTACAAGGATATTCACCCCTGGCATAGGCGAACCATCTTCTGCTGATAATACTTTCCCCGATACGGCATACTGTGCCCATGCCTCGGGGGCTGATACAAGAAACAAAAGCAACAGTAGGAAAACCCGAAATAGCCTAAGGCTATCTCTTTTCTTCAGTAGAGTTTCAATCATACATTTTTTGGTTTAGTGAATTTTGCGATGGTTTAGGATAAGGCAGAAAAAATGCTTCAGCCGAAAGCAAAATTCAGAAAGTGAACTGATGCTGTAGTGACAGCCCAGTTACCAATTTATGAAATTTCTAAAGCAAGGTGATCGTAATGTGATATCCCGGATGCTTAACTCATTGAACTATCGCTGCCGGCAGAACAATAACTAAAAAGATACTTTACAAAAAAGTAATATATACCGGGCATACATTCACCTAATAGTTGTGTGATTAGCTGAACATGGTAAGGCGTTAAAAAAATGGTTTACTGAAATCAGAGTTTATCCACTACCTCTTCGGCCAATCCAAAGCTCAACGTCATGCCTGCGCCTCCTAAACCATTAATTACCGTAACACCCGCTTCAGGCTTTACCACCATATCCAGAGCTCCGTTAAGCAACTTGGGGTAAATTCCATGCCAACGTTCGGTAACGCGTAAATTATCAGTATGTACAAATCGGGACAAATAATCCCATATTAATTTATTGATATGCTCACTATCAAACGGATCATGGGTAGTGGCATACTCATGCGAATCCCCGATGATTAGTTCACCCTCAGCATTTTGTGCAACTAAAACATGAATTCCATATTTTTTAAAATCACTATTCTCCCTATCGTAGCGGGCATCTAGTAACGACAACGAAGGACATTGCGAAAAGGCAGGATAATGACGTAAAGTAAGGCCGGAGCACAGACTTGGGCCCAGGGCTTTGGTCTGATGAATAAATTCTGCCCGCATCATTTGCAGTTTACACTTTGTTATGTGCTGTTTATCAAACAATTGCGGATAAAGTGTTTGAAAATCGGTGCCGCTGCAAATCAGTACATGATCTACGCGCCAACATTCCTCATCGGTGAACACCTCCGGAAAGGCAATATCCTTTACCTGCTTGCCGAACCGAAGAATCAACCCATATTTTTCACGAAGCCATAATGGAATTCTACGGATAACCTGCCGGGAATAAACGGTACATTCTGTATTACTGAACATACCTCCCTTCAGTCCGCTTTTGTTAACCAAGGGTGCCATTGCGATAACTTCTGCTGGCGTTAATAGCCGAACAGAATACCCGGCCTCGTTATGCAAATGCAAAAATTCTTCGAGCACAGACAACTCGTCATTGGTATAAGCAAGATGCATTGAGCCATTCGTAGTAAGCCAGATACCCGCTTCTTTTGAAATAGTAAGCCAGTGCTGGCGGCTCCGCATGGCACGGTTCAGGCCAACCCCAGGCAACTGCCCCACAGGCCAGATTAACCCAAAGTTTCTGACGGATGCCCCAATGGCGTACTCATCGCGGTCAAAAAGTACAACGGTATATCCTTTACGCAAAGCCATATAGGCATGAGCTAATCCTACGATGCCAGCACCAATAATGGCTATAGCAGCGGTATGTTTCCTTTTCATGATTTAAAAGTTTCAATTTCATGCTTTAAGGTTAAAATAGTTGAATATTATATTTATTCTTCTGTTAATCTTTCCTTCTCGCTCAATCAGTTGATGAAAAAGAAAACATCTTCGGAGCTGACTAACCGGCAAGGTATTGACTACTGCCAAACCTATTCATCCTTTAACCCGATGGTTAAACTCCTGCCATCCGGTGTGGTTTACCGTTTATGCTTCGGTTACTGCGTTTTGCCTGTACACGTGCGTGTACGCATTTCGGAAACCGTTTACGGCAGGCTCCTACGAAATGCTGGGTATAGGGTACAAGGAGTGGATGGTGATTGCCCAGGTTATTGGGTATGCGCTTTCTAAGTTTATAGGCATTAAAATTATTTCTGAAATTACAACCCATTCCCGCGCCACTGGAATAATCGTGCTTATTTTAACCGCTGGTTTATCCTGGCTTATGTTTGGGCTGGTTAAAGCCCCCTACAACTTACTTTTTCTGTTTACTAACGGTTTACCGCTTGGCATGGTATGGGGCATGGTATTCAGTTATCTGGAAGGAAGAAGGATGACCGAGGTACTTGGGGCAGCATTGTCGGTAAGTTTTATCTTTTCATCAGGCATGTGTCGTACCACCGGTGCTTTACTTATTCAGGAGTGGCACGTGGCTGAAACCTGGATGCCCGCAATAGCCAGTATGATTTTTACGATTCCATTATTTGCCTGTTTGTGGTTGATTGAAAAATTACCTCCTCCAACCCGGTTAGATGAGCAACTTCGAACCAAGCGGCAGCCAATGAATAAAAGACAGCGCAGAGAATTTTTGTTAACCTTTTTTCCGGGCATTGTTTTATTTGTAATGGCTTATGTGTTGCTTACCACCTTTCGCGATTTCAGGGATAACTTTTCTGCAGAAGTATGGAAAGGACTGTATGGGGGAGCTTCGCCAGCAATTTACACACAAACTGAAATACCAATTTCCATAGTGGTGCTGATTGTTATGGGCAGCCTCATAATGATCCGTAACAATAAACTGGCACTTCAGGTTAACCACCTGATTATCGCATGCGGCATGTTGCTTATCGGGTTAAGTACCCTTTTGTTTGATTGGCACCTGCTCTCTGCGCCTCTTTGGATGACTTTAATAGGACTGGGCCTGTATTTAGGGTATGTTCCATTCAACAGCATTTTTTTTGATCGGTTGATTGCGGCTTTTCAGTATGTTGGTACCGTGGGCTTCATTATGTACGTAGCTGACGCATTCGGCTACCTGGGAAGCGTTGGCGTTATTTTATTTAAAAAAACCATTCACAACGAATTAAGCTGGCTGGAAATATTCATAACCTCAGGTTACATTATTTCAATAACAGGATTGCTTTTAATTCTCGCATCTATGATTTATTTCCAGCGGAAACACCGGAAATTAATGGATCCGAAGCTGGCGGAATCGCCTCCTCCCATTCCTCATTACAAAATTGCATAATACGAATGGCATCGGCCGGGTTATTTGCATTAAGCGATTGTGTTTTCATAAAGGCCAGCAGCTTATCGCCAAATTGCGATTTAAGTATGGGGTAAATCCGGGTTCTGAATTTTTGTAACGGAATCCATTCATTGTAGAGCTGACATATATACTCGTAATCCGAGTCATGCTCATATTTGTTATCGGCCCATTTACTTTTTCTGTAAAGCGAAATATAACCTCGAAATATAATTTCATAGGCTGTTGGATAACCTGTTTTCGGATCGGGCTTAAATTCAAATTTTCGGTTCATATTTAAATCCGCATCGTAATAAAATATGTACTTCAACCGATGGGGTAAGTAAACCTGAAGGCCGCTGTCTAGCACCTGAAAAACGGTAGCCATTTTATGGTCAATTAAAAAGCAGCCGGAATGAACCTCGTTTGATTGAAAGACCACCGCGCCCTCAACTGCCCGGATGTTTTGCGCACTTATGGTTAAAGGAAATAAAACCGTTAAAAACAATAGCATTCTCACTTCATAGTTAACTTAATGTTAATATGAAGTTAAGTAAATGTAAAGAACCGTCAAAGTATCATATTCCGATAATGGGAAGTAGTTCGGTAAGGTGGGAAATGAGTTTATGGTGAGGGTATTGACTTAGTTCTTCTTTCGAATAAGCACCGGTGGTTATGCCCACAACTAAACCGCATCCGGCAGCAATTCCCTCTTGCAAATCCGAGGCGGTGTCGCCAACCTTTACAACCTGGTTGGCCTGGGTAACACCGGATAGTTCCATGGCTCTAAAAATCATATCTGCATTTGGCCTGCCTAATGGAACCTCATCGCTGGTAACACTTGCCGTCACCAATCCTTTCTTTACCCAGCCCATCCTATCCAACAACGCATTGGTAATGGCCCGATCGAAACCTGTGTCAATGGCCACTTTAATTCCAGATTTTTGAAGTTCGGTAAAGACAAAACTGGCACCATCCTTTTCCGTTACTGTGTGGTCGTTACGATAAAATTCCTGCATGCGGACAGTAAACCGGTTATGAATCGCATTAGCTAATTCATCGCTGTTTACATGATTATGCCGAAGCAATAGTTTTATAGCAACCGGTTTGGGAATTCCCATAACGTGGGCAGCTTCACGCAGTGAAATATTTACATCATACTCTGCCAGGGTAAGTTGAAGCATACGTGCCACATCCTGATTATCGTGTACTGTAGTACCGGCTAAGTCAAAAACAATTAACTGAAACTGAGTAGGCATAAGTCGAAAAGTACTCATCACTCAGCAGCACCACCAAAAAGCAGGCATGAATTAACCTTTAATCTTCAATTGAAAACTTTACATAGAATTAAAACCCGTGATATATTCAGCATAAGCATCAATACCTAAATTGAGATAAAAGAAAATATGAATAACGCCACTGCTGTTGTCAATGAATTATTTGATCTCTGTATTAAACATGGTGCGCAGGAATACCATGGCGAACCGGTTTCTCAGTTAGAGCACATGTCGCAAAGCGCCCAACTTGCCATACAAAATGGGTGCGATGATGAAATCATTCTGGCTGCTTTTTTTCACGACATAGGTCATATTTGCAAAAGTGCAAATCCCGAAAACGCCATGGCGGATTGGGGTATTATCGATCATGAAAAAGCTGGTGCTGATTTTTTACGAATGAAAGGTTTTCCGGAAAAAATTATACATCTGGTTGAAAGTCACGTACAAGCCAAACGCTATCTTACTTTTAAATCTCCACGCTATTATGACCAACTCAGCGAGGCCAGCAAAAAGACGCTTGCGTTTCAGGGAGGACCTATGACCCCACAAGAAGCCCTTGCCTTTGAGAGTGACCCATTGCACCAAATAAGTCTTCAACTTCGTAAGTGGGATGAACAGGCCAAACTGCCTAATATTCCACTAATGGATCTCAATGTTTTAAGAAGCATATCTTTACGTGTGCTGGAGAATAACTCTTCGCGATTATAAATCGCACTGCTCCCTGTGAAAGGGGGGTGAAAATCCGTTGAAATAAAAAATCCCGGCTATCGTTCCATAACCGGGATGCGTAGTGCACTCGCAGGGATTCAAACCCCGAACCTCTTGATCCGTAGTCAAGTGCTCTATTCAGTTGAGCTACGAGTGCAGAAAAAAAGGAGTGCAAATGTATAAAAATATATGGCCCGGCAAAACCACGCGTTTGCTCCCCACCGCAAAAAACCTATTTTTGGGGCTTGTTAAAACTGATGCCGATGGTAAAGAAACCCGGATTGACCCTGCTGCTGTGTATAACCACCCTTATCGCCTTAGCCCAACTGGAGCCTGAACCAAAACATAAAGGCAGGCCCGATATACCCGGAACCTTTATGGTAGAATATGGCTTTAACTGGTTTACCCGCCCTCCACAAGACTTAAAGAAGGAATGGTGGGGATCACGAACGGTAAATTTTTACTACCAGTACGACAAACAATTTGCTGCATCCAATTGGAGTGTACACTCCGGCCTGGGCTTCGGACTGGAACAGTATAAGCTGCTTTCTTACAATCAACCCTTTGCTGATACAACCCTGAAAGTGAAAGTACCTACTTTTATACTGGATGCTACCGGCAGAACAATTCTAACCAGTTCGGGTGCTGTGCTGTATGGTGATACCACCAAGTCAGCGAAAAAATCAATGTTCATAACCAATTACATTGATGTACCCATTGAGTTTCGCTTTACCACCAATCCACATGATCCGGCAAAAAGCTTCAAGGCTGCAATCGGAGGACGTTTTGGCGTACTCTTGAATGCCCAAACTAAATTAAAATACAGTGAAAACGGTGAGGTCAAAAAATTAAAAGACCGCCAGGATTTTAACCTTAACCAATTCCGCTATGGCGCATACGGACGCATAGGCGTGGGTAATGTTTACCTGTCGTTCTATTATAACTTTAGTAATCTGTTTAAAGAAGGCAAAGGTCCAGGCGGCACAACCACGTCAAACTATACTATTACGCTTTCGCTTGCCAGCTTTTAATTTACTTACCTGAGAAGTTGGGTTTTCGTTTTTCCAGAAATGCGGTTACCCCTTCCGTGTAGTCGTGTGTGCCTCCGGCTATTTCCTGGCAATATGCTTCGTAGTCGAGCATTTCATCCAGTGTGGATGTTGCCGACTTTGCCAGCATTTTCTTTATCAGGCCAATTGCTTTTGTAGGCGCCTTGGCAAAGTAATCGGTGTACTCTTTAACCGCCTCATCAAGATTGGCCGGTGGAACAACTTTGTTAACCAGGCCTAGTGCAAATGCTTCCTGGGCCTTTACGCGGCTTCCCATGGCACACATTTCAAATGCTTTTGCCATACCGGTGAGTCGTGGCAGAAAGTAGGACGATCCCGAATCCGGAACCAGCCCGATATTAATAAACACTTCAATTAACGTGGCTTCCTCCGATGCCACAATCATATCGCAAGCGAGGGCCAGCGAACAACCCGCACCTGCCGCCACACCATTCAACCGGCAAACAATGGGCTTAGGTAACAAACGCATAGCCCGAATAATTGGATTATATCGTTTATGTAAAGATTGAAGGAAAGATCTTTTCTGGTTGCCCCGGGCAGCCTTGAGGTCCTGGCCGGAACAAAAAGCCTTACCCGCTCCTGTTAACACCACCACGCGCACCTGATCATCTTTAGCAACTAATTTGAAAACATCCTGAAGTTCAAAAGTGATTTCATCATTCAAGGCATTGTAAACGTCTGGCCGGTTCAGGGTGATTGTTGCCACCCCACCGGCAACTTCATAGGTAATAAATTGAAAGGCGCTCATACGCAGCATGTTTTGATTTAAAACAAAATTATCATTCCTGTGAATCCAATGGCAAACCCAACCATAGCCCCGATCATTACCTGACGGGGCGTATGGGCTTGCAACTGTAACCTTGCCGACATAATTACACCGGCAAGAACAAGTACAACCAAAAAAGGTAAAAATAGCCTGCCGTCTTCAGCAGCTTTGGTAAGGGGCAGCAGGATACCCAGCACACCGCTGATGGCCATACTGTGAATACTGGCTTTGTACACCAGGGTTATCAATAGGGATGCGACAACAAGGGCATCAATGATCACCAGTAGTTTAAATACGTTATCCTGAAAGCTTATTCTGGTTTTAAAATAAAAAACAAGTGTACATGCCAGGTAAATCAGGGCGATGAACAAGAAGGGCTTAATCCGGTCAGCCCGTTCAGGCATTGCCAGGGATCGGATCACTTTAAATTGTTTGAAGAAAAAAAGGTTCAGGGCAGGCAAAACAAAAGTTAGCACTGCAATGAAAATCACAAAGTAGAGTTGGGTTTCAATTTTTATCGGATATAAAGCAGGAGGAAAATAAACAGCCAGCAAGGTAAATAACCAAGTGGCTATCAGTAAGGGGTGGAACAAGTAGGAAAGGCCTTTTGCCAGGGTATTCACGTCACAATTCTTTACGCAACCGGGCTACAGGTATATTCAGTTGTTCGCGGTACTTGGCCACCGTGCGCCTGGCAATGTTGTATCCCTTTTCATTCAACATCTT
The DNA here is from genome assembly GCA_046294915.1 of Cyclobacteriaceae bacterium. Classification (GTDB taxonomy): domain Bacteria; phylum Bacteroidota; class Bacteroidia; order Cytophagales; family Cyclobacteriaceae; genus UBA2336. Next base: position 28,355 of record JBKBOE010000004.1, read on the forward strand.
TTCAAGTTTATCGTCTGAAAGCGGTTTAGCTTTGTCCTCTTTTTCAATGATCTCTTTAATAATTTGCTTTACCTCCCGGCTGCTCACTTCTTCACCTGAATCCGTGGCAATGCCTTCGGAGAAGAAGTACTTGAGCGGGTAAATTCCAAAATCGGTTTGTATGCTCTTGCTGCTTGCTACGCGCGAAACGGTTGAAATATCCATGCCAATCATGCCGGCTATATCTTTCAGAATCATCGGCTTCAGTTTGGTCTCATCGCCTTCCAGAAAAAACTCGTACTGAAAATCCACAATAGCACGCATGGTTCTTAGCAGGGTTTGTTGTCGCTGCTTGATGGCATCAATAAACCATTTGGCCGAATCCAGTTTCTGCTTTACAAACGTTACAGCCTCCTTAAGTTTCTTATCTTTTTTGTCGCTCTTATCATAGGCCTTGAACATTTCGGTATAGGAACGACTAATGCGTAACTCAGGGGCGTTTCTCGAATTCAAAGCCAGTTCCAGCTTGCCATTGTTATTTGTAAGAATAAAATCCGGAATAACATACTGATTTTTTATCAAGCCGGCCGAACCGCCACCTCCCGGCTTGGGATTTAGCCGCACAATCAACTCAACAGCATCGCGCACAAATTCTTCGTCTTCTGTCCCCAGCTTTTTCTGAATTTTCTGATAATGCTTCTTGGTAAACTCATCATAACACTCCGAAATAATCTTTTTGGCCACCGCTACATCCACATCCCTGCCGTTATCCATCCTTTCCAACTGAAGCAGCAGGCACTCCTGCAAATTGCGGGCTGCGATGCCGGGAGGATCAAACGTTTGAATTTTTTTAAGAATACCCTCCACCTCTTCAACCGTTGTTTCGATTCCCAACGAAAAGGCCAGGTCATTTACAATGGCCTCCAGTTCCCTGCGGATATATCCATCCGCTTCGATGCTTCCGATGAGTTGCTTGCCGATGGTTTGCTGGCGTTCATCAAGGCCCAGGTAGCCCAATTGTGTCATTAATTGCTCATGCAGGCTGGTAGCCATTGGAATGGGCATTTCCCGGTCATCCTCATCATCATCCCCCCCTCCCTCATTATGGGTTTTATAGCCGGCATAGTCATCATCGCGGAGGTAATCCTTAATATCAATTTCATCCTCACTCCCCGATGTTTGCTGATACTCCTCCTCACTTTCCATTTTTTCTTCAATAGGCTCATCCGAACCCTCCTCAAGGGCAGGGTTCACTTCAAGCTCTTCCTCAATACGGCTTTCCAACTCGGCTGTAGGTACTTGTAACAGCTTAATAAACTGAATCTGCTGAGGCGACAGCTTCTGTTGTAAGGTCTGGCTTAATCCAAGTTTTTGCATCGGTATCCTGTCAAAACGAGCCATTGCAAAGGTATTAATTCGCAGCGTTCATGAAAATGAATGAGCCCATGGAGCACTACTTTGTTTCTTTGATAAGATTTCCAAAATGCCGTTTTTTGCGGCCTGAACTTTAGATAGCACAATTCGGTATGAAACGTTCGAAAATCAAAGATTTGCTTCAGGCCAGGCCTGAAGGCCAGGATGTGGTGGTAAAAGGGTGGGTAAGAACGTTCCGGAACAACCAGTTCATTTCGATCAACGATGGGTCAACCATTAACAACCTGCAGGCGGTAGTTGATTACTCCGGTGCCGAAGAATCTTTGCTGAAGCGTATCACCACCGGTGCATGCATTGCTGTTACGGGCGTGCTGGTGCCCTCGCCCGCCAAGGGCCAAACGGTAGAAGTTAAGGTGAGAACGCTTGAAATACTGGGCGATTCCGACCCTGAAAAATATCCCCTTCAACCGAAAAAACACTCGCTTGAATTCCTTCGTGAAATCGCGCACCTTCGGTCGCGTACCAATACCATTAGCGCAGTGATGCGGGTGCGCCACGCTATGGCATTTGCCATCCACCGGTTTTTTAATGAGCGGGGCTTTTTTTACATCCACACCCCCATCATTACCGGTTCCGATGCGGAAGGCGCTGGTGATATGTTCAGGGTAACTACACTGGACATGAACAAACCGCCAAAAGACGAAGACGGCAATGTTAATTTCAAAGAAGATTTTTTTGGAAAAGAAACAAATCTTACCGTGTCAGGTCAGCTTGAGGTTGAAACTTATGCGCTGGCCTTATCAGAGACATACACCTTTGGACCAACCTTTCGTGCCGAAAATTCAAATACAACACGCCACCTTGCTGAGTTTTGGATGATTGAGCCCGAAATGGCTTTTTATGACATCCACGACAATATGGAACTGGCCGAAGATTTTTTAAAATACCTGTGCCGGTATGCGTTGGATAATTGTGTGGATGACCTTGAATTTCTCAACAAGCGTGCACAGGAAGAGGAAATGGGTAAACCACAGGAGCAACGGAATGAACTGGGTTTAATCGATAGACTGAAATTTGTTGTTCAAAACGATTTCCAGAGGCTTACCTACACAGAGGCGATTGACATTCTGCGGAATTCAAACCCCAACAAAAAGAAAAAATTCCAGTACCTGATTGATCAATGGGGCGCTGATCTGCAATCGGAACATGAACGTTACCTGGTAGAGAAGCACTTTAAAAAACCGGTTATCCTCTACAACTATCCGGTGGCTATAAAAGCCTTTTATATGCGCCAGAATGAAGATGGCAAAACCGTTGCAGCGATGGATGTATTGTTCCCTGGTATTGGGGAAATTATTGGCGGCTCACAGCGCGAAGAGCGGTATGACCATCTGCTTAAGCGCATCCACGAACTTAACCTGCCCGAAAAAGATTTATGGTGGTACTTGGATCTTCGCAAATTTGGCTCGGCACCACACAGCGGTTTTGGTCTGGGGTTCGAACGATTGATTCAGTTTGTTACCGGTATGACCAACATCAGGGATGTCATCCCCTTTCCCCGTTACCCGGGCAATGCAGAATTTTAACCCTTTAAACCTGATGATAAAAATAAACCCTGACGGTAAACGGCAGGGTTTGGAGTATTTATTGAGAGAATCGGTTACCTGTTCCCCATTTTTTCCATTTCTTTATCGAACGTCTCTTTGAACTTTTCGTAATCGTAGTCGATTTTAAGCCGTTCTTCCTTTGACAAACTTTCATTGTATTTAGAAACAATATCAGCTGCCGATAACTCAATGGCTACATAGGTTTTAAAGTTCCCCTTATCGGTCTTCACCTGCTTTTCGCAAATCGTCTTAATACCTGAAAGGGTCTGATTTACAATTGTCCGGTTAAGCTGCTCGAAACGTTCCTCCAATTCTTCCTTATTATTAAACTCGCGTGAATTCAGGTAGTTATCGGTTACCGTTTTCACAGTAGATTGGATGCTGGCGGCAAGTTCAGCCCGGGCATTATCCATGGCTTTCTTTTTCGAGGCAACCAGGTCCATACTTTCGCCAAGTGAGTTGGCCCTGAAGAATTTGTTATTCGTGAAATAGTCGGGGCCGGAGCAAGGAATATTCACTTCAATTTCACCTTTCGGAAGCTTTTCTTTCCCTTTGCAGCCGATCATCACAGCACCGGCAAGTGCAAACAGGAACACGGAAGAGTACGTCAGTTTTTTCATAATCGGATTGTATTTGGTTACTGATTTAGACTACGGCAATTTTAAGACCAATTTACGAGCAGAATTCTTAGATTCTTAGAATCCTTCAAATTTCTTTCAAAAACATCCAGTTTCACTGAAGAATAGTATTCAACAACTCTGTCATTCGCTCTTTCTCAAGGGTTTCAAGCGCTTTGTTGTAAGCATCCTGGCTTGACCGCTCATAATCCAGCCCATACCCCTTTATCCGATCAAGCGTAGTGGCATAAATTTCCTTTCCCTCGCGGGCAGCCGATACCTTAATAACCCCCGTAAGGAAGGTAATGTAAATACTGCCACTTACGGAGCCACGTTCGGAGTCGGCCTGCACATCAATCCATAAATCGGCTGCGTTCTTGTCGGATGTGAACTCAAATCCGTTGTTGGCCAGCAGATTCTTTAACTTGTTGCTTAACTGATAGTTGTTACGAACCGTGCCCAGACTTTTCTCTTCAGCCATAAGGTATACTACCGGCCGTTGAACCTTGAGTAAAACCTTAGCTACCGGTACATCAAGCGTTTTGGCTATCAGGTTATAAACAGGCGAACTCGATCCGCTGATCGCATCGATATTTACACTTACAGCCACCGTTTGTTCCAACTCCCGGCTCGAAATTTTCGTAACCAGTATTCTGGCCTGACCGTTTTCATTGGTCTTATAATCCGGAAAAACATCACCCGCCCCCTTGGCAAATGCAGCCGAAAGTGAAAGCCTGGAAGCCGGGGTATTGGAATTGGTCCAAACAGCCTTTACGATAAGCGGCTGATCTTTCAGGTTTACCCTCCGGTTTACCAGCAATTCGGCTGGCTCTAATTTTAACTGGATTCTATTAAGAATCCTCTGGATGGAGGCATACACTTCATTGGTAAGCAGAAATTCCTGGCCATCAACCGTTACAGGTATAGCTTCAGCCAGGTATTTTTCAACGCTCCGGAAGGACTGAAAATAAAAACCCAGAGCCTCCAAATAATCCTGTTGCGATTCGGAAGCCCTTGCTTTTTTCAAAAAATCGGTGGCCAGGGTTACTGCGTTTCGCTTCTGTTCTTCCTTTATCTCCTTGTAGCGGGCAATGCTAAGTTTATAGTAAACCCAATAGTTGCGGTCATCTTCCCAGGTGCCGGCCATTTCAAATTCTTCAATTTCATCGGCAGCCGATGTTTGTATAATCTGCTCGTAGGTTTCTTTAAAATTTGCCCGGTTTTCTTCGAACGTGCTTAAAATTGATGTACTGGAAACCGTTACTTTAATTTGCGAAACGAGATCATCCAATGCACTTTTTTTTGCAGCCTGAATGTAATTGTTTGTTCCGTCTTTTATGCTGTGTCCTACCCCTGTATAATATCCGCGTTGGGCCGATTCTCCTTTTAACCACGGTGGCCGGGTATCTACAGGCTGTTGAACTTTTGGACTGCACGAAGACACCAGCAGCCCAAAAACACAGGCCAATGCAAAATTTTTAGGGGTAAAAAAACGTTGTAAAATCGGGTTCATTCCTTGGGTTTCAATAGGAAAAGACAAATCTAAGGCCAATTCTGTTTAGAAAGTACAGGGAGGATGTTAAATTGAATCGCTAATGTAAAATTTGGTATGAGAAAGTTTTGGATTTTGATGCTGTTGAGCGTGTTTGCGGCATGCCAGGATGGTGAAAATGTACTGAGTGATTTTACCGGCACCGAAGTTACCTATGCTCTGCAGCCTGGTTCGGTTTATCCGGTAAGTGGAACCGTAACGTTTAAAGAGAAAAAAAACGGGACAGTGCTTGTGGTTGTTGCCCTTGTCGGAACAGAGGGAAATGTCCTCCATCCGGTTCACCTTCACCTGGGCGACATTGCAACGCCAGATGCTGATATTGCAGCCTTGCTGAATCCGGTAAAAGGAAGTACCGGTGTGAGTGAAACGGTTCTGGAAAGGCTGGCCGATGAAACTCCGATAACCTACACGGCACTGACCGGACTGAACGCCTGTATCAAAATCCACCTGGCTGATTCGGGCCCCGACCGCGATATCATTCTGGCAGGAGGAAATATCGGAAATGCACTTGATATTGCTCCGGGCAGAGGACGGACTGAATTCGGGGTTTGCAAGAGTGAGTAAAAAACCTGCATCACCCATGCGGCCAATGGAAAAATTAAAACCTACTATTCGAACCGGTTGCTTCCTTGCCATAGCACTTATTGTTTCGTTATTGCCCGGCAATGCGCAGGATAGTTCTTCCTATACGGTTCGGTTAAAAAAAAGCGAACGAATTTACCTTGCCGCTTATGATGATACCACACGGGCATTAGCCACGTTGTTCCTTGTAAAACGACATAAAATTATCGGACCTCCTTCACCCACCGATTTTGAACGCTATACTACCGGGTTTAATATGGAGGCAATGTGGATCGCATTTGGTGTCTCTTCCGCAGTTTTCGTTGCAGGAATGTTCATGGTAAATCAAAATACGGATACCGTTGGGGATGACGGGATGATCGCTGTTATTCCATTAATAGGTGGGATGTGTATGCTTTCAACCGGAATAAATCTGGCTGTTCAGTATATCTTGCTTTCACCCTATACAGTACGTAGGTATTTTAAGCTGCTTGATACCTACACATCAGGGGGTCAACTTCCGCGGAGTTATACGAAACGGATGGCTAAATACCTTAGATAATTTTTCCGTTAATCACCGCCCCCCTTTGAAGGAAGCTCATACGAACTCAACATGGCAGAATAATATTCGCGATTAAGGCGGGCAATATTGGTCACGCTTATTCCTTTAGGGCATTCTGCTTCACACGCACGGGTATTGGTACAGGCGCCAAAACCTTCAGCATCCATCTGGGCTACCATACGTTCAACCCGCTCTTTGCGTTCCGGTTTACCTTGAGGGAGCAGCGCAAACTGAGAAACCTTAGCGCTTACAAAGAGCATGGCAGAAGCATTTTTGCACGCTGCAACACACGCTCCGCAACCAATGCACGTGGCGGCATCCATCGCTTCATCAGCAATTTTCTTGGGGATGGGAATTTCGTTACCATCAGGTACACCGCCTGTATTCACGGAAATATATCCGCCAGCCTGCTGGATGCGGTCAAAAGCGGTTCTGTCCACTACAAGGTCTTTGATTACCGGAAACGGTTTTGCCCGCCAGGGTTCAATGGTAATGGTTTCACCATCTTTAAAGGAACGCATATGCAGTTGGCAGGTAGTTGTTTGTAGCGGCCCATGAGCTCGGCCGTTAATATAGAGGCTACACATTCCGCAAATGCCTTCACGACAATCATGATCGAAATGAACGGGTTCCTCTCCTTTCTTGATCAACTCGGTATTTAATACATCAAGCATTTCAAGAAAAGACATATCGGGTGAAACATGGGTATGCTTATAGGTCTTAAAACCGCCCTTGTCATTAGGGCTCTTTTGTCGCCAGATCCTGAGTGTAAGCTCCATAATTATTTATAACTACGTTGGGTTAGTTTTACATTCTCAAATCTCAATTCTTCTTTGTGCAGTACTTCGGGTTGGTTTTCACCCTTAAATTCCCACGCTGCAACGTAGGCAAATTCATCGTCTTTGCGTTTTGCCTCACCGTCTTCCGTAGCGGATTCTTCGCGGAAGTGCCCACCGCAGGACTCCGAGCGGTTAAGCGCATCATCCACCATCAGTTCACCAAGTTCCATAAAGTCTGCTACGCGATTAGCCTTTTCCAACTCCATGTTCAACTCATTTCCGCCTCCCACTACGTTTACATTTTGCCAGAATTCAGCTCGCAACTCCTGAATTTTCTTCTTCGCCTTTTTAAGACCATCTTCGTTGCGCGACATCCCGCAATATTCCCACATGATAAGACCCAGTTCACGGTGAAATTCATCTACCGTTTTCTTTCCTTTAATTCCGAGTAATTTTGAAATCCGGTCATTTACCTGCTGCATCGCCTCCTTAAACTCAGGCCTGTCGGTAGATACTTTATCATAAGGCGTTCCGGCAAGGTAATCGCCAATAGTGTAAGGGATTACAAAGTACCCATCAGCCAAACCCTGCATAAGGGCACTCGCACCCAGGCGGTTTGCTCCATGGTCTGAAAAGTTGGCTTCTCCCAAGGAATAAAGGCCGGGTACGGTGGTCATCAGGTTATAATCAACCCATAGGCCTCCCATGGTATAATGAACGGCCGGAAAAATCATCATCGGAACTTCATACGGATTGTCCCCGGTTATTTGTTTATACATATCGAACAGGTTACCGTATTTCGCTTCAATAACTTTTTTACCATCACGCTTGATTGCGTCAGAAAAATCAAGAAATACGGCCAACCCGGTTGCACCAACTCCGCGGCCCTCATCACATACATATTTTGCGTTGCGGGAGGCCACATCACGCGGAACCAGGTTTCCGAATGATGGATACCTCCTCTCCAGAAAATAATCGCGATCAGCTTCTGCAATCTTTGCCGCATCACTGGCTTTAAGACCCTTCATGGCAACTTTAGGAACCCACACCCGGCCGTCATTGCGCAACGACTCCGACATGAGTGTAAGTTTGGATTGATGATCGCCCGATACCGGGATGCACGTGGGGTGAATCTGCGTAAAGCAGGGGTTACCAAACAGTGCCCCCTTTTTATGTGCACGCCAGGCAGCCGTTGCGTTTGAGCCTTTGGCATTGGTTGAAAGATAAAATACATTACCATAGCCGCCCGTACACAACAATACCGCATGCGCGCTGTGAGCCTCAATCTTCCCGGTTACCAAATCGCGTGTAATAATGCCACGAGCCTTTCCGTCCACCAGCACAACATCAAGCATTTCCGTGCGGGTATACGACTTGATCTTACCATTTGCGATCTGCCGGTTCATAGCTGAATACGCTCCGAGCAACAATTGCTGGCCGGTTTGGCCGCGGGCATAAAAGGTGCGCGACACCTGTGCCCCGCCAAATGAGCGGTTGGCGAGCAGTCCGCCATATTCGCGGGCAAAGGGCACACCCTGGGCCACGCACTGGTCAATAATGTTGACACTAACTTCTGCCAGTCGATAAACGTTTCCTTCCCGTGCACGGTAATCCCCACCTTTTATGGTATCATAAAATAACCGGTAAACACTGTCACCATCGTTCTGATAATTTTTGGCAGCGTTAATTCCGCCCTGTGCGGCAATACTGTGCGCCCTTCTGGGGCTATCCTGAAAGCAGAATGTTTTTACATTATACCCGAGTTCAGCCAATGAAGCGGCTGCTGATGCTCCGGCCAGCCCGGTACCTACTACGATGATATCATATTTCCTTTTATTGGCCGGGTTAACCAGTTTCAGATTGAACTTGTGTTTCGTCCATTTTTCTGCGAGTGGCCCTTCAGGAATTTTGGAGTCTAACTTCATAAGGTTACAAAAAGATTAATCGGGTTACAGGTTGAAGTACATCGCTAGGGGAATCCAGGCAAACAATGCCGGGACACCAATGGCGAAAACTTTACCAACAAAATGAATAACAGGATTGTATTTCAAATGGTTTAGGCCGAGTGTCTGAAAGGCACTGATAAACCCATGCCATAAATGAAAGGCTAATGCACCCATACAAAAAACATACAGACCTACATACCATTCTTTAGCAAACCAAAAATCCACCAATGCGGCCAAATCGCGCACCGGGTGCCCATCGTAGTTGACTACCGCCACCGAACCAAAGTGCATTTGTGCCCAGAAATCTTTCAGGTGGATAACAATAAAAATCAATACCAGGGTACCCAAAACTCCCATGTTACGCGAAGCCCAAATGGATGATTTTCCGGAAGAAACGGCATACCGTTGCGGTCCGCGAGCACTGCGGTTTTGAAGGGTTAAATAAAAAGAAAGCAAAACATGGATAAGAATAAATGCAAAGTTGCCCTTGGAAATAAACTGAATCAGCGGGTTAGTGCTCATGAACTCAGCATACAGGTTGAAAGCACGCCCACCATCATTTTTGAGCAACTGCAGGTTACCGGCCAGATGAACTGCCAAAAAGAGAATCAGGAAGAGTCCGGTCAGGGCCATGATTAATTTTCTGCCCAGGGTACTGGTTAAAAATCGGGTAAACCAATTCATAAAACTTCAAAAGGTTATGCTTTGCAAAATACCTCCTGAAGATTTACCAAACAACGACCTCACAGTTAATTGATCAACACGGCACGTTATTTAAGCAACACTTCGAACACAAGAATAATTACGGTGATTACACACAGCACTACGAATAAGAACCACTCGCGCTTTAAAAAATTTACAACCAGCTCTATGACCCGTTTCATTTTTTAAAAAATTAGTTACAGAACGATTAGCCAAATGCGGGCCCGATTATATAAAGTGCTGATTATGAATATATTAAATATTAAGATAGTGATCTATACTTAGAAAATATTCCCAAAATAAAACTTGAGTTTCAAATTGAAATAATTAGGTTGTTCGGTTTTGCCCTATTTTTACAAAGAAATCCACTACTTCATTTTTTGTCGATGTACCTGATTTTTGACACAGAAACCACCGGTGTTCCCCATAACAAAACTGCCCCGATTACCGACCTTGAAAACTGGCCCCGCCTGGTTCAACTAGCCTGGCAACTCCACAGCCCCAACGGAAAGTTGCTTTCCCGTCATAATTTCATCGTTAAACCCGAAGGCTTTAATATTCCCTTCAAGGCCGAGCAAGTGCATGGCATCTCGACTGAACGCGCACTGGCAGAAGGCAAAAATCTTGACACCATACTTGCCCAGTTTTTGGCTGATGTTTCGCAAGCCACTGTGCTGGTTGGTCATAATATCGAATTCGACATTAACATCATCGGTGCCGAATTCATCCGGAAAAAACTCGATCCGGAAAAAATTCTTACGCTTAAAAAAACGGATACCGGTATTTCATCTGTCGAATTTTGCCAGCTAAGCGGAGGCATTGGCGGAAAACTAAAAATGCCTCGCCTGCATGAACTTCACGAAAAACTCTTTGGAAAAAGTTTTGCCGATGCACACGATGCTTCCTATGATGTAGCTGCTACTGCACGGTGCTTTTTTGCACTTTTGAAAAGACAGGTTATTACCGCCTTTGATGACACCCCGCTGGCTGAAATTACCTATGAAGAACCTGATCTGGAAACCGCCAACTTTGCTAAACGCCAAAAAACAACAAAGGCGGGCTATTCTTTACCCGGTGATTCCGCATCAACCATTGACGTTCCCTACTGCCACCTGCACGTTCACTCGCAATTCTCTGTTCTTCAAGCCACACCCGATATTCAGTCGCTGGTAGCAATGGCCGCCAAGATGAACATGCCCGCAGTTGCCCTTACGGATACCGGTAACATGTATGGAGCTTTCAAATTTGTAAGCGAAGCACACAACCTTGGTGTAAAGCCCATTGTAGGTTGTGAATTTTACCTGGCAGAAGAACGACTGAAACTGAAATTCACGAAAGACAACCCTGATAAGCGGTATCAACAGGTACTGTTGGCAAAAAACAAAAACGGATACCACAACCTCGCCCGGCTTTGCTCCATTGGCTTTACCGAGGGACTATACGGTATTTATCCGCGTATTGATAAAGAACTGGTAACCCAATACCGGGATGACCTGATTGCCACAACCGGCAATCTGAACAGCGAAATTCCTTACCTTATACTGCATGTGGGCGAGCGCCAGGCAGAGGAAGCTTTTCAATGGTGGCATGCTTTATTTGGTAATGATTTTTATGTAGAACTTAACCGCCACGGCCTGGCCGAAGAAGATCATGTTAATGATGTTCTTCTCCGTTTCGCAGCAAAATACGGTGTAAAATATTTTGCCGCCAATGAGGTATTCTACCTCGAAAAGCAGGAAGCCAAAGCACAAGATGTACTGGTGTGCATAGGAGAAAATGAAAAGCTCAACACACCGAAAGGATCAGGCCGCGGGTTTCGCTATGGTCTTTCCAATGAGGAATATTATTTCAAGTCGCAGGAAGAAATGAAATCCCTATTTCATGATCTGCCTGAGGCTGTTTATACGATCAGGGAAATTATTGACAAAGTTGAAGCCTACACGCTTGAACGGAAAGTTGTGCTGCCCAAATTTGATATCCCGAAAAATTTTGAATCTGAGGATGATTACTTACGGCACCTTACCTATGAAGGAGCCAAAAAACGATATGGTGAGCTGAGCACCGAAATAAAAGACCGCATCGATTTTGAACTGGAAACCATCCGGAAGACCGGATACCCCGGTTACTTTCTGATTGTACAGGATCTTACTTCAAAAGCCCGCGAAATGGGTGTTTCCGTTGGACCGGGCCGTGGCTCAGCAGCCGGCTCGGTCGTTGCTTATTGTACCGGCATCACCAACGTTGATCCGATTCAATATGATTTGCTGTTCGAACGCTTTCTGAATCCCGATCGGGTTTCCATGCCCGATATTGACATTGATTTTGATGATGAAGGCCGTGACAAAGTACTTCAGTACGTCATCGGCAAATACGGCAAAGACCAAGTTGCCCAAATTATTACCTACGGCACCATGGCTGCCAAATCGGCCATTCGCGATTGCGCACGGGTTATGGACCTACCCCTTTCGGAAGCAAACCAGCTTGCCAAAATGGTACCCGAGCGACCCGGCACCACCCTGGATGCCGCCTTCTCCGAAATCAAAGACCTGGATATCATTCGGAAAGGGAATGACCTGCGAGCCGAAGTATTGAAACAAGCTCAGGTGATTGAAGGCTCCGTTCGCAACACCGGCACACACGCCTGCGGGGTAATCATCACTCCCGATAAACTGGCTGACTTTGTGCCGGTTGCCATCGCCAAAGATTCAGACATGCTGGTAACCCAATTCGATAACAGCGTGGTTGAAAGTGCTGGCTTATTGAAAATGGACTTTCTCGGTTTGACTACCCTTACTATTATAAAAACCGCCTTAAAAAATATTAAAAAGAGCAAAGGGATTGATATTGATATAGAATCCATTCCGCTGGATGACGAAAAGACCTACCAGTTATACCAGCGAGGGGAAACCAACGGCACATTTCAATTTGAAAGTGCAGGCATGCAAAAGTACCTGCGGCAACTTAAGCCCGATAAGTTTGAAGACCTGATTGCCATGAACGCGCTCTACCGGCCCGGACCCATGGAATACATTCCGGCATTTATTGCGCGTAAACGCGGACAGGAAGCCTTAACGTACGATCTGCCCGAAGTGGAGGAGTATCTGGCCGAAACGTATGGCATTACGGTTTATCAGGAACAGGTTATGCTGTTATCGCAGAAGTTGGCAGGCTTCAGCAAAGGCGATGCTGATGTGCTTCGAAAAGCCATGGGCAAGAAGCAAAAAAGTGTGTTGGACAAGATGAAGGATAAATTCATCGAAGGATGCAGAAAAAATGGCCACCCGGAAAGTGTTTGTGCAAAAATCTGGACAGACTGGGAGGCATTCGCTCAATATGCATTTAACAAATCGCATTCAACGTGCTATTCCCTGGTAGCTTACCAAACGGCCTATCTCAAAGCAAATTACCCGGCCGAATACATGGCAGCTGTCCTTACCCACTCACAAAGCAACCTGGATAAAGTAACCTTCTTTATTGAAGAATGCCGCAACATGGGCATTAAGGTGCTGGGCCCTCACGTAAACGAATCGGGGGTTTACTTTGCCGTTAACCAGAACGGGGAAATCCGCTTTGGCCTCGGGGCCATTAAAGGAGCCGGTGAGGCTGCCGTTGAAGCCATTATTCAGGAGCGCGAAGCACGAGGTCCTTTTGAAGACATCTTCGATTTTGCAAAGCGGGTAAACCAACGGTCGGTCAATAAGAAAACATTCGAATGCTTAGCCTTATCGGGCGCCTTCGATTGTTTTCAGGGAATTCACCGCAGGCAATACATCTATTCAAATAATGGCGAACCCAGCCTGATTGAAAAAGCAATTAAGTATGCCGGAAAATCCCAGCAGGACGAACTCAGCGCCCAGGTGAGTTTATTCGGAGCAGCCACAGGAACAGCAATGCCTAAACCCAAAGTTGAAGCCATCGAACCCTTCAGTGAACTTGAAAAACTTAATCTTGAAAAGGAAGTGATTGGTATTTACATTTCCGGACATCCGCTTGACCATTTCCGGTTTGAGATCAGCGCATTCAGCAATGCCATGTGCAGCCAGCTTACCGACTTTGAGAAAATTGAAAATCAGGAAAAGAAAGTGTGCGGAATTGTAACGGCCGTAGAACACCGCATAAGCAAAAACGGAAGGCCCTTTGGTAAATTTACCCTTGAAGATTACTCCGGAAGTTGCACCTTCACCCTCTTTGGCGACCAATACCAGAAATACAAAGGGTTTATGTCGCAAGGGTGGTTTTTGTTTGTAGAGGGGTCTGTACAACGCAATACATGGGGCCAGATGAGCCTGGAATTTCAGATCAGGAACATAGAAGGTCTTCACGACCTGGCCGAAAAGCGTGTAGAAGGCATTGCCCTGAGGCTGCCGCTTCATGCCATTAACCATGACGTAATTCACCTGCTGGAAACGATCGGTAAACAAAATCCGGGTAAATCATCTTTTCACATCTATGTGCTGGATGAGTTGGAGTCCATCCAAACCGAACTATTATCAAGAACCTACCGGATTAATGCTTCCAATGCAGTAATTCAGGAACTAAAGAAAGTAGGTGAAATTGGCATAATTACCGATAAGTCGGGGTTACGCTGGCTTACCGATGAAATGCCGGCAGAACTTACCCTGGAAACAACCGAAGTTGGAACAAATTCTTCTACCTTTGTGTTGGAACCAGCAGAACTGTAAAAGATTAAAAAAACTGAACTATTCATCATGGGAAAAACAATTGAACTCACCGATTCAAATTTCGATCAGATCGTAAAAACGGATAAACCTGTATTGGTTGATTTTTGGGCCGAATGGTGCGGCCCTTGTAAAATGATAGGACCGATTGTGGAAGAACTGGCGGGTGATTACGATGGAAAAGCCGTAGTTGCCAAGCTGAATGTAGACGAAAACCCGCAAACGGCTGCCAAGTTTGGCATACGGTCCATTCCAACCTTACTGGTTTTCAAAAACGGGCAAATTGTTGACAAGCAAATTGGAGCAGTTCCGAAATCGGTATTATCGCAAAAACTGGCCGCACAGGTTGCCTGAGTTTCTGCAAGCAGTATTCGAATAAAGGGGCTTCTGCCCCTTTATCATTTAGGAACCACATTGTACTTCTTAAGTATTTTCTTTACTTCTGCCCTTGGCAGCGCCTCAACGGTTCGCCCTTCTCTACCCGTCATCGTTTCCGCTGCAAACAAGGAGTTAATGATCGCCTCTTCCGTAGCTTCAATTACTGCCAGGAACAAGGGCGACATGGCATCGTTTCGTACAAAAACTGTAGTGTCGGTAAGAGCAGGAGTTTCATGCCGGATTCTTACACGTTCATGCACTGAGAAAGCAATTACATAATCACCACTGCCATTAGAACCTATGCCTCCGGTTCTTGCCAGGCCTAACACGGCCCGCTGGGCTAATCGCCCCAGGTTGCGGGCATCGAGCGGAGCATCGGTAGCCACTACAATCATACATGAGCCATCGGCATTTTCACTCAGTTGATTGCTGAGATAGAACTTTTTCAGTTCCTCTCCTACAGGGGCGCCATCAATATGCAACACTCCGCCAAAGTTCGTTTGAACCAGCACACCTACGGTATAGCCCCCCAGGCTTTTAGGCAATACACGCGATGACGTGCCTATACCTCCTTTAAAGCCGAAGCATACGGTGCCCGTACCGGCTCCTGCATTTCCTTCTTTCACCGGCCCGGTTGATGCCGTTGATATTGCATTTAATACATGCTGCCTTGTAACGTGCCTGCCGCGGATGTCATTCAGGTACCCATCATTGGTTTCGCCCACTACGGCATTTACCGACTGCACATTTTCATTTCCCCTTTGCTGAAGGGTGTACTCAATTACAGCTTCAATGCCAGCCGAAACGCTGAGGGTGTTAGTAAGAATAATGGGCGTTTCGATGTTACCCAATTCATTCACCTGGGTGCTACCGGCAAGTTTTCCGAACCCATTTCCAACAAAAACAGCGGCCGGAACTTTCTGCTGAAAAATGTTTCCTTCGTGAGGAAGTATTGCGGTTACGCCTGTGCGCACAGAACTGCCCTCAATGAGGGTAGTATGACCCACTGTAACACCGGAGACATCGGTAATGGCATTCCATTTACCGGCAGGCAATACGCCAATACGGATGCCCAGATCGCGTGTGCGGTTTTGAGCTGGAGTAATGAGGGGAGTAAGCAAAAAGAAAAAAAGAATGCTTCGTATCATCATAAATCCATATTTCCCTTCTTAAGTCGTATTCGAAATTTTCTTCAACCTCTCCACCATCTCCAACACAGCCGGACAAACCAGGGTATTCCGGTATGTAAGTTCCATAATCTGTACCATCTTTTTTCTATGGGTGTGCGGATATTCGCGGCAGGCTTTCGGCCTGTTATCATAGATTTTACAACGGTTATCAGAATCGAGAAAAGGACAAGGCGTTTCCTTCAACACAAAATCGTTATCCTCATCTACACGAAGATACCTTGTTACAAACTCTCCTGGTTTAATGCGAAATACGCTGGCAGCACGCTCAATATCCGCTTGATAAAAAATCGGGCTGGTGGTTTTGCAGCAGTTGGCACAGGTAAGGCAATCGGTTTGTTCAAATACTTCATCATGCAACCGGTGGAACAACTCATCGACCCTGCGCGAATCTTTGTTTTTTATTTTCAGCAAAAATTTTCGGTTTTCAACGGAACGATACTTAGCCTTTTTAGAGAAGTCATTCAGATCCATGCCACTAAATTACCAATCCGCATGTAACAACAGGCAACTCATATTAACCTTATTCCAAAACTTTTATCATATATCGGTATGCCGGAAGGGTTGATTCAGCCAGCGTATTCGCGGTTGCCAGAGAGATTGCAGCCAATGGTTATAATGGCTTAGCCCTGGCTTCTTGTACGAATTTATTTTTCCAATTTCAGTTCTATTTAGTTGTAAAGCGGGTACTTTTAAAACCGTAAGCCACTATGCAAGAACCAATTTCCACCTCCGGTACCGCCAATCCGGTAAAGCCATCGCTTTGGCATGAATTTAAAAGTGCCCTGCATGGCACCGAGGCAGATTATACACAGATTAATATCAAACGGGCCATTTTCCTGCTTGCCGTTCCGATGATCCTGGAACTGGTTATGGAGTCAACCTTTGCCGTAGTTGACATTTATTTTGTGGGTAAACTCGGAGCATCGGCTGTGGCCACCGTTGGGCTTACCGAAACCTACCTCTTCCTGCTGTACTCCATAGCCATGGGCCTTTCGATGTCGGTAACGGCCATCATCGCGCGCAGAATTGGTGAAAAAAATACAAATGATGCAGGCATTTCTGCCATACAATCCATCTTTCTGGGCATACTTGCATCTTTACCCTTTGCTTTTGCCGGAATCTTTTTCGCCAAAGATCTTCTAACCATAATGGGGGCCGATGCATGGGCTATTCAGGAAGGTTACCGGTTCACACAATGGATGCTGGGCGGGAATGTTGTGATTATGCTGCTGTTTGTGATCAATGCCATTTTTCGCGGTGCTGGCGATGCCGCCATTGCCATGCGCATCCTCTGGATTGCAAACGGAATTAATATTGTGCTGGATCCTATTTTGATTTTCGGATGGGGATTCATACCGGCACTTGGCATTGAGGGGGCTGCCATGGCTACGACCATCGGCAGGGGCACAGGTGTGCTCATACAGCTCTGGACACTCTTCCGGGGCGGAAAGCACATACGCACTACCTTGGCACACCTGTATTGGGATGTGAAAATTATTCTGCATATTTTCAAAACTTCACTGGGTGGCATCGGCCAGATGATTGTTGCCATGACCTCCTGGATTTTCCTGATGCGCATCCTGTCGGAAGTGGGGAGCGAAGCGGTAGCCGGTTCAACCATTGCCATCCGGATAATGATGTTTACTATGATGCCCGCCTGGGGCCTTTCAAATGCTGCTGCAACAATGGTGGGTCAAAACCTGGGTGCCGGTAATCCGGATCGGGCCGAATCATCGGTGTGGAAGGTTGGCATGTATAACATGATCTTCCTTTTGAGTGTATCGTTTTTTTATTTTTTCTTCAACGAGTCATTGATGGCCATTTTTACTACCGATGCCCGAGTCATTGCCATCGGAGCCGAGTGGTTGCGCATCCTCTCCTACTCCTTTTGTGTTTATGGTTGGTGGATGGTTTCGGTGCAGGCTTTTAACGGTGCTGGCGATACACATACCCCTACAAAAATCAACATGGTTTTCTTCTGGCTTATCCAGATACCCTTGTCGTGGTTTCTGGCAATCCAGTTAAACTGGCAGCAATCGGGTGTGTTTTGGGGGGTTTTTATTTCAGAAACCTCAGTTGGACTGTTCACCCTGTGGCTGTTCTCGAGGGGTGGCTGGAAGTCAGCGAAGGTTTAAGCTTTGGGTTTATTCCCCTACCTCGCTATCACCAGTTTGCCGTACCCGTTTTTCATAAACCGTTCGCCTTCCGGAATTGCTAAGGGAATCAGTTCGGCATTTCTAAATAACCGCAGCCTGTACAGGTACAGCCCGTTGGCCAGCAGGTTTCCCCGGCTGTCGGTGCCATCCCACACCAGCCGGTTGGTGCCTATCACAAATGCTCCAAACTCCAGTGTGTGAACCGGCTTGCCGTTGGTGTTGATGATGTCCAGCAGCAACTTATCAGGCGGGGTTTCGCCCGTGAGCACTACTACAAACGCTATTGAGGAAGACATGGGGTTAGGATGAGGGGCGAGCAACAAAGCGGTTTGTTCGTACCGTACAATAAAGGTTATGGCATAAGGCACAGCACCACTGGAATTGTTACGCGCATCGCGGGCTTCAACAAGCAACGTGTATTGACCTTCCGGCAGATTTACCGGTGAAAATTCCACCCGAAATTTTTCGGCATCGGTTTGGGCAAACCAGGTAACATCTGTACGGCTGAAGTAAACGGGAGTTGGTGTTGCCTCGTCAGGATAGGTGAGGAAAATTTTTACACCCAGTGTATCGGTTTTTTTTATCAGGGAGTTTTCATCCCAAAGTATAATCCTGATCTTCGGGTTCGGAGAAACATAGTCACCGTGCTGCAGGTAACGCCCGTCAACCGTTACGTCCAGCACCGGATTGTATAAGTCTGCTTTAACCTGAAGGAAATCGTACAACTCCAGCACATTATTCTCATAATACTGTTCCGGAATCACCCGGGGATTTACATAAACCTTAACATCGTTAAGTCCGCTTTTCTGTAACGTATTCACCGCAAACGTAAAGGGCGTGGTTTCACCGGGTGCAGGTGCTTTTATTTTAACCGTGTGCACTTCGTTGCTTAATACCTGCTGATTAAAAGTTTCCATCCGTACCGTCAGCGAATCCGTGAAATTTTTCTGTGAAATATTTCTGAACCCATATGTTCCCGTCCATACTTCGCCTTCATCCAGTTCAACCGATCCGACTTCCCCGCTGTAGGTAAGCACACCTTCTGCAACGGGGGTGTACACAATAAGCCATTTTAGTAACTGCGGAGGAGTAAGATTGGTGGCATCTTCGGCATAGTATTCAACCTGAAGATAGGGGTATTGCTCAGCATCAATAGAGGAAAGATCGGCCGAACTTCCTGCATCAGCTAAAAGCAAATCGGTTTGACCCTGAAGATTTACGCCATAAATACTGAAGCGATAAAAGTCTGTTACCGGAAACTCTGAGAACACAGCCTCTGCCTTCAGGCTATGCCAGGCTGTTGCCGGACCGATCCGCGGGGTAGTCATAGTGCCGGAACTAAAGCCTCCGCTGATGGTACCACTTACCAAAAGCTCCTGCTCATTAGCCGGTGATGCGGCCGGCCGGTACATGCGTGCTGTTCCGGGCAACGAACCTTTCTTACCAAAAAAGACTACCGGTTCGCCCGGTTGAAGGGAGTTGATCTGCGCAGACGAAATACCGATCAGTTCAAACTGCAATTTGGCCGCAGCAGGCCACGAAGCATAGCCCGCATCACCAATAGAAAACACCACTACGGAATCGCCATCCGAAACATTAGCCATGTATTGAAAAATATCATTGCCCATGCCGGTAATCAGTTCAGCGGGACGAAAACTGTTAATCACCTGCGGTCTTCTTCCGCATGAAAGCCCGATAAACGGGTTTAACTCGAGGGCCGCATAAGGTATGGTGGAATTCCGGTCGAAAGCAATAAGGTTTATGGTATTATCGCGGCAGACGGCAACAAACGTGGATGGATTGTACTCGCTGCCATTAATCTTCACAGAAACTTCGGTATGCGATGCGGGATGGTTGCTTCCGAATGTGTGGATATCTACCGTAATGGTGCTCTCTTCAAATTCGAGGAGCCGAAGTTCAGCATCTTTTACCAATCCAACCGAACTGTTCTTTAGGTACTGCGGAAAATGAAGTTGTGCCCATCCTTCGGGCGATCCGGCAATATAACTGAAGGATGATGTAGCCCAGTCGGTACTTTCACCCGGTTGTGGATCTTTAAAACGCGTGCGCCAGTAATACACCAGCGAATCCTGAGGAAGAAGGTCAAGGCTTTTCTCGGCAATTACTCCGTTTATCTCAAATTGCTTTAGAAATGCGCTATTGAATGTGTTCAGCGTATCTACTTCGAGCAAAAACGTTCGGGCCGTGCCCAGGATATCGGTACTGGATACCGTAAGGGTTGTTGTGGCGGTGTTCACAATGGCGAAGTCATAGGGAAAGAGATTTCGTGTTATGTTAAGCGGAATGAAATAGCTGATCTCCGCAACGTTATTCGCCTCATTCAATTCATCAATCTGGTTGAACGGATCGACCTCTACCTGAAAGACGTTGTTACCAAAGCCCTTGTTCTTTTGCTGCCGGATAATAAACGTAAGCGTATCCGAATAAAACACCGGCTGATAAAGGGTATCGTAAGATTCGGTACTGTTATCGTTGAAGATGCGCGTTACACGAACCGCAACCGGCTGGAGCACTGCTTGCCCGAAATTTCGGATGATAAGCCGAAGGGAAAATTCATTGGTTAGTGCGGTTACCGGTTCACCATCCAGCGATTCAACCGCCAGCGTATTGCTGTTCACTTCATAGTCGGGTTTGGATGCCCCAAACACTTTCACAGCCGGATCGCCCAGCAGCAACATCTGGCTAACCTGGGTAAGGTTAATTTCGGTGGGCGCACTGGTGAGCATATACCTTCGGGCTATTTCTTTTTGAATATCGCCTATCCCCTTTTGGATAAAGGTTGAATCACCATACGCCACCTGATAAAAGGTTTCGGAGTATTTTCGCAGCGTGGCCACATACCCAAACGAAGTGTGCGCCATAAAGCTCAGTGCTCCCCTGTTGGCAGCCAGCACCCAGTCCTCGCCCCAGCGTAAAGTGGTTGTAAAGAAGTCGGCCGAATTGCATCCATTAATAAGGAACATGGGGTAACGGCCGGGGTTATTATAGCCGAGCAGCGGATCGGTTACAAAACCAACTTCAAAATCATTTGTGGTGGGTGAGCTGTGGCCGAAAAACGTAATCAGGTTGGTGCCGCTATTTACTTCACCGGCAATGTTGATCAGTTCGCCCACTTCGGTAGTGTTCTTAGCCTGCGCTTTAACGCTCCCGCCCAGGTAGGGTCCTTCGGCAATTGTGCCGAATTGTTCCAAAAACAACCTGAACAGGTCGGTTTCGCCCGGAGCGATACCTCCGCTTAAATGGAGGAGATGTTTTCGCCACAGTGCATCGAATGGCTGGGCTTCCATTTCTTTTACTTTATTCAAATAGGCTGCCACCTGCGCTGCTGATGTTGCCGATATGCGACCGGTCGGAACAGCAGGCTCATAAGTACTGCCGGCCAAACCAATGGTAAAGTACATATCCGAGGCAGGCATACCGGCTGAGGGAACCAGATTTTTGTGTACCGAAAATTCCGGAGCATTTGGATTTCGAAAATAATTCCAAGACGGATCTAAACCCTTGCCTATGATAAACAGATATTTTGGTAAATGGGTAGCAGTAAAAAATTTCATAAACCGGTAAATAGCCAGGGGTGTGGTTTCTCCATATCCAAACTGATCGTACAACTGGTCGATGTTTACTACCAGCGTGTCATAACTGCCGCCATCGGCTGAAGCGCGGTAGCCACCATAAGCGGCAACCGGGTCGGCATAACCACCGGACGGTTGCCGAAGCAACGGGTGACTGATGATGATGTAATCATGTTCGGCAGGATTAAACTGCCGAAAGACCACCCGTTTAATCCCTGTAACTGAACGTACAACAGAGGTTAAAAAAAGTTTGCGTGAAACCGAGGTCCCGGATATTACCGGGTGAAGCGGTGAGGCCGGAGTTGGCGGATTATACCACACAACATTGGCCGGATCGGTAACATCAAATAACCGTGAGCCTGATAAAGGATTTTGTATTTCGACAAACGATTTGTCTGATGGATTTTCATGAAGAATAAATAATTTCTCGTTAGCACCAATGGCATTGAATGATTGAGGCATGGTTACCCTGATAAACGAGGCGCTTAACCGGGCTGCCCCGGCACCCTGGCTCAACGCGCGAACCCGAACGGTCATGTTGCCGTCAGCACCAATGTCGGTCCAGTTAATGGGAAGGGTTAACGCAACGGGCGTGAAGCCTGAAAAATTATGTGATGTTAGCAAACGAAGACCTGCCGTAGTAGGTCCGGCATATATTTCCACACGGTTTAGCACATCGGCACGGCTCACCACCTGTACTTCAAGTACCGGAGTACCATCGGCCTGCACAGGGTTGGCCAGGTTTGAAAGTACATAATCGGCCTGTTCATTCTGGCGGAGAAGGGTGCCGGTCCAGCCTTCGCCTAAGTCAAAAAAAGTATTTTGAATAAAGTTGTTTGGTGCCGATCCATGCCCGATACCCGTGGCATATTGATTGGAAAGCACCAACAGGTTTGTATGGGCATGCGAGGTTTCTTTTGGAATGCCGGTAACATTTACTTCCCAGGTTACAGGCATGCGCTTGCCGGCCTGAAGCAGGTTGTAGGTTAAAAAATACCAGGTGGTGTCGTTAAAGAGGTTGTGGTATGGATGAGGCTGGTATGATGCCGGTTTATATAATTCAGTATCCGGAGTTCCATCATTTTTTAACCCGTAAAATTCAATGTAGTCGGTAGGATTAAATACCGCATCGGTTTCGCCTTCTACATAAATAGCCTGTTCTTCACCCCTATGGAAAAGTTGAAGCCTGCGGGGATCAACGCTGCCCACCGGAAAGCCGGCATTCTGCAGATCCGCATAAGTAATACGATAAAGACCTGCCTGGGCAACCGGAATTTTATAGTAGAACTGATTGAACTGAATCCATTCGTTACCAACCTGCGACAATGCAGGCATGCTCACACCCACTAAAGAGATAGAGAGCATCAAACCGCGCCAAATCATCGTTATTTTACTGAAAGCCAACTTCTTCACCCTGCAATATACGGCAGGATGGCGTTTTATACCGTTTGTGCGCATCAAGTAAAAGGTCCTTACATTATCAGGTTTTTTTAGCTTTACCAACTGCCCCGATCAGCTATGGCCAACATCATCAGCCTGCTTACGCTAATAAAAAACTATGGTTCGGTCAATAATCCCATTACGAACTTTCCTGCGATAAGAAAAAAATACCTTTCGGGACTGGAACTATTTCTGCCGGATAGCCAAATCCCTGGCTTATCTGATCGAGTTGGTAATTCAAAAATTCGACATCTCCGGTCTTTCGCATCACTGGTAAAGGGGGCCATAAAAACACATGGAGGTCATCTGCTTGTCCCGGAAAAAAAACTTTTCTATGTGCGTATACCAAAGTCGGCAAACACATCATGTTCGGCTGCATTGTTGCGGGTAAATTTTCCTGATTTACCCGAAACGCTCAATGCTCACCAGATTAACCTGCTAACCGATAGCTGGCTGAGGCGCGAGGTTAGCCCATCATTGAAAAATTTCACCGGTTTCACCGTGGTGCGCCATCCGTTAAAGCGGCTGGTCTCGGTGTACCAAACTTTCTTTGAACAGGGTACTGATGACTTTATCTACAATGGCTATCTATTCGGGGTGTTGCCCAAAACCCTCTCATTCGATGAGTTCGTTTTCCGCATCAGCAAAATTCCCGACAAGTTGAAGGATCAGCACATTCGCCCACAGGCATGCTTCCTGGAAGCTTACCGGAAGAGAAACGTGCCTGTTCGGGTATTTAAAATTGAACAAATTGATGAATTGCAAAATTTTCTATCATCCTTTTCCATGGAACTTAGCCACTTGAACAGAAGAGGTGAGTCAAAAAGCATTCAATCGTACTACTCAGCCAGCACACTGCAACTTGCCCGGAAAATGTACGCTTCTGATTTTTCACTGTTCAATTATGACCAGTAAACGGCCGAGTATCTTCTGCGGCTATTTTAAAACCCTTCATTTTAGTTTGGAAACGTACTTTTCAAAAACCGGCTACATTTGGCTTGGTACTTGGTGATGCCAAGTACCGATTGGCAAAAGTCGGGTATTATGAACCTGGAGAACACACTGGTACAGATGCGCAAGGGTATTTTGGAGTATTGTGTCCTTCACATTATATCGCGGGGCGAAGTATATGCATCCGACATGCTGGATGAACTGACCAACGCCAAAATGATTGTTGTGGAGGGCACCCTTTACCCATTGCTAACGCGCCTTAAAAATTCGGGCCTGCTGGAATACAAATGGGTAGAATCAAAATCGGGCCCACCCCGTAAATACTACAAGCTTACCGATAAGGGTATGAAATTTCTTCAAAAACTTACAGAAACCTGGGATGAAGTGATTCACTCCACGGAAATGATTACGTCACGCTCGAATGCAACTTCTTAACCCACCACGCTTACTCCGATTATGAAAAAGAATATCAGCATCAACATCAGCGGCATCATCTTTCATATTGAAGAAGATGGGTATGAATCGCTGAAAAAATACCTCGATTCAGTAAACAAATACTTTTCTTCTTTTGAAGACAGCAGCGAAATTCTTGCCGACATTGAAAGCCGCATTGCCGAAATTTTTCTGAGTAAACTCAACGAAAGCAAGCAGGTTATTACCAGCGAAGATGTGCGCAACCTCATTGCCACGATGGGTAGCGTACACGATTTTAAAGCTGCAGAAGAACAGGAGTTTGCCCCGGCAGAACCACACAAGGAGGAAGCACACCGTCAATCCGGGCAAGCGTACTCCGCCCAGGCCGATAAAAAACTGGTGCGCGATCAGAAGCGAAAAATACTGGGCGGTGTTTGTGCCGGCCTTGGAAACTATTTCAATGTTGACCCGGTGTGGATACGCCTCTTATTCGCATTCCTAACCCTGGCTTATGGTGTCATATTGCTGGTTTACCTGGTATTGTGGATTGTGGTTCCCGGCTCTTACGACCTGGACGAACCTCAGGTAACCAAAAAACTGTTCCGCGATCCGGAGAAGAAAGTGCTGGGCGGTGTATCAGCCGGTGTGGCCGCTTACTTCGGAATGGATATCGTTATTGTTCGGATACTCTTTGTCATTCTTACGGTATTTGGAGGGCTGGGGCTTGTTGCCTACATCGTGATGTGGATTGTTCTGCCTGAAGCAAAATCCATAACCGATAAAATGCAAATGCAGGGCGAACCAGTAACGCTTTCGAATATTGAGTCAACCCTGAAGAAAAGTGGTGATGGAAGAGATGAAGAAAACGCTTTTGTAAAAATCCTGCTCTTTCCATTCCGCTTGCTCGGCTGGATCATCACCGGCATTGGTAAAATCCTTACTCCTATTGCTGAAGTCTTGCGGATGGCCATCGGTATTATCATTGCTTTTACCGGCTTTGCACTGGTTATCGCCAGCCTCTTCGCATTCGGCATATTCCTGGGCATTTTCACCTTTCAGTCGGCATGGTTGCTGGGCTGGCAAGACATCAGTTTTCCGGTACAGGAGTTTTCGCGCGCTATCCCAACATTTACCGTAGTTATGGCATTTATCGGGTCATTGATTCCGGGAATCATAATTATGCTGCTGGGTATTTCAGCCGTTGCCAACCGCATTGTATTTAACAGTGCCACCGGCTGGTTTCTGTTCATTCTTTTCCTGAGCTGCGCGGTGGTGTTAAGTGCCACTGTACCGAAAATCGTAATGGGTTTTAAGGAAGATGGCGAATACAAAGTTGAAACAGTTTACGACCTTGAGGGAAAAACGGCCGTGCTTAGAATCCGCGAAACCGGCCTTGACGATTATGATGTTACCTCCCTTTCGCTAAAGGGCTATGAAGGGAAAACCCTGAAGTTAGTTCAATACTTCGAAGCGCAAGGTCGTACGCGCCAGGAAGCAGCCAACAATGCCAGAATGATTGACTATAAGGTCAGTCAGCAGGATTCTGTACTGACCTTCGATTCGAATATTCAGTTTCGTGAAGGTGCTGTATTTCGGGCACAGCGGTTAAAGATGACACTCTATATTCCGTATAACTACCCGTTTGTTCTGGATGATAATACCTGGCGGTTGTTATCCCAATACATCGAAAACGAAAACCGCAACGGCAATACCTGGATAATCAACAGCGATGGTTGGCTGAAGTGCACAACCTGCGAAAGCGAAACAGAATGGAAACAGGATGATACCGACAGCGTGGCAATCGATCAATACGGACTTGAAGATTTCAGCGAAGTTGAACTGAACGGCTTGCTCGATGTAACTATCACAAGGGGTAACACGTATGCTGTGGAGTGGACCGGACGCGATCGGGAAAAAGAGAAATACAAAATTTATACACAGGGAAATACACTGGTTATAGACTATAATAATGAAAAGCGAATAAACTGGAAAAGTAATCCGCTCAAGCTGGAGGAGCTAAGTATACGGATTACCCTGCCCGAACTGGACCGCCTTGAAGCTGGTGGTGCGGGCAAAGTGAGATTTGCTGACTTCACGGAAGACAATCTCGAAATCGATGCCTCCGGTGTCGTTGAAATCCGGGGCGAAGTCAACGTTCGCGACCTGCAGGTTAACCTGAATGGCGCTTCAGAGTTAATCCTCAAAGGCGAAGGCACTTCACTTGATGCCCGCATCAGTGGTGCCTCCCGGCTTAGTGCTTACGATTATCGGGTACGCGATGCGGACGTCCGTACATCAGGCGCTTCAAAAGCAAAGGTTTATGTAACCAGGCGCCTTGAAATGCACCAGGGCATTGCCAGCAAAATAAACTATAAGGGTAACCCGGATTCGGTAATCAAGGAGTAATGTTTGTACTTGTTTTGCTTATCCTGCTTATCGGTTGGTTGCTGGCAAAAGCATAAGAACCTCACCTTTCGGCTATCCGTACCATGGACCAAAACCGTCAGAATACAGTTATTCGTTTTATTTTTCAGGGCATGCAACCCGCAGGGTAAGAGTTGCATCCTATCAATGAACCATATAAATGGCGTTTACCATTTACCGGGCAGAAGAAGAACAACTGATTAAGGGGTGCATCAGGCGAGACCAAACCGCCCAGAAATCCCTCTATAGCCGTTATTCGTCTAAACTATATGCATTGTGCTGCCGGTACGTCAAAGACAGGATGGATGCCGAGGATGTACTGGTAACGTCTTTTACAAAAATTTTCGAAAGGATTGGCCAGTACAAGGGTGAAGGAAGTTTTGAAGGCTGGATGCGCAAAGTGGTGGTGAATGAGGCCCTCACCTTCTTAAGAAGAAACCGATCCATGTACCTCGAAACTGACCTGGATGCCGCTCATCGGGAACCGGACTATAACGCCATCAGCGATCACCTGGAGGAGGCTGACCTTCTTCGGATGATTCAGGAGTTACCCAGCGGGTACCGGATTGTTTTTAATATGTATGCTATTGATGGGTACTCACACAAAGAAATTGCCGAACAGTTGGGCATAAGCGAAAATACATCAAAGTCGCAGTTGAGCCGCGCACGTACCTACCTGCAAAAAATGCTGGCAGAAATAAAAGATATTTACCCTAACCAACTTCACCATGAATCAGGCCATTGATTCACTGTTCAGATCCAAGCTTGAACACCACGCCACACCTGCTCCACAGCAAGCGTGGGGGCGCATTGAAGCGGGTTTGCGTAAACCATCCGACCAAAAATTCTGGTTAAAGGCAGCCGCTGTCATAACGTTGCTTGCGGCAGTCTCTGTTTTTCTGTTTTATTCCATCACATCCCATGAACAGCCTGTTGCCCGGCAATTAACGGAGACCGATACCCATCAAACCAAATCCGCTGTGCAGTCCGCACAAACCAATGAAGTACTATTACCTGTTCTGCCTGAAGCACCAAAAACACCTCGCGCAAAAAAACAGATTAATGAACCAAAGGTTGTGGCAACAGCAGAGGTGCAACTTCCTGTTCAGGATGTGATTGAATCGGTAGCTCCGATACAAACTCAGGAAGAACCCATTTCACAACCTGCAACCGGATTGCTTATTGTGTATTCAGTCGAAGAAGTAAACTCAAAATATTTACTCAAAACACCCGTAGCGCAAGCAACCGTTGACCTGAAAAAATCATCTCGTTTACAAACCCTCGCTGGGCTGGCCCACAACTTCGGCAATGACGATTTACTGGGCAACCTGCGCGACAGGAAAAACGAGCTCTTTGCCCTGAATTTCCTGGAGGATAAAAAGGAAAAGAAAAACTAAACGATGATGATGAAAACCATTTTGTTATGTGCCCTAATCGGAGGCACCCTGCTTAACGTACACGCCCAGCAAAAATCCGATACCGTAATTGTAGAGTTGGCTAAAACCAGTCGTGTGGTATTCACCATTAAGGATCACACTGACCTGCCCCTGCTCCGGCAATACGATTTCCAGGCACTTTTCACCGACATCCTGAACCGGATACAGAACCCATCTGCACAGGATACAGCCCGGGTTGTTACCCCTTCGGAACCGGCAGAAGTAGTTTGGGATGATGACGATGACGATTATGAATGGCAAAAGTCAAAAACTTACCACAGCCGGAGGACGCGCCACTCCATGAATCTTGATCTGGGGTTGAACAATTACCTTCAGGAAGGCAGGTTTCCGGATGAAACCAACCAACTGTACACCGTACGTCCGTGGGGCTCATGGTACATAGGGCTTACTTCCGTGCAGCATACACCCGTTACCGGAAAATTCTTTTTAGAGTGGGGCCTGGGCATGAGCTGGTACTCATTCAAATTTGAAAACAACAACGTAGTCATGTCAAAAGATAATGACGGTGTAGTGTTCTTTGAAGACCTTGATCCGGCAAAGAACTACTCCAAAAGCAAACTCTCGATGAGTTTTGTTAACGCCTACCTGATTCCGATGCTCGATTTTGGCGGCTACGGAGATAAAACACGCTTCTGGGATTCAGGCGGAAGTAAATTCAGAATCGGGTTTGGCCCGTATGCCGGATACCGCATTGGCAGCCACAGCAAAGTGGTGTACAAAGAAGGTGGCGATAAAGAAAAGGATAAAAACATGGATAACTTTTACCTGCAGAATTTCCGCTATGGACTAAGGCTTCAACTCGGCATACGCTCAACCGACTTATTTTTCAACTACGACCTGAACGAACTCTTCACAACAAACCAGCCCAACAATCCAAAACTTAACGCATTCAGTTTTGGTATTATCTTCTGAAAAAGAAAAGCGTAAACAAATTCCCATCAGGCAGTTATCTCCGGCTGCCTGATTTTTTATTTCCGGTCGTATAGTACCCTTCGCTCCGATTCTTTTAAACCAAGGTCGCGACTTATTTTGGCAGGAAAAGGCCAAACAAACCCAAGCACCAAAATGCTAACCATAAACAGGGCAGTCAGGAGTTGATCACCAACCAGGTAAAACCCAACAGAGAGGCCCAGCAACCCGCCCCCTACCCAAGCAAACCGCGTTATGGTTAACCTGTAATAACGGTCCAGCCGGTCGCCCAGACTCACTAACGTTCGGATACCTCTCAGCGATTTCGAAAAATAAACCGTTGCCGCTATCCAGTCGAGAGCACAAATACCGGCAAGGCCATAGACCACAAAATCGGATGTATCGCTGCCCGCCAATGGATGGTTTACTGCACCTAACTGCGCAGCTCCGTACAGGTAAACAAATGCACCTAGCGGTACCAGCACAATAAGAAACAGCACAGAAAAAAACTTGTAGAAATATTCACTTATAGTTTGGTAGCGCATAGTGTTGCGGATTACTTCCGTCTCATTCCCAAATTATGCAATTCATCCTTTAGGCAGTAGGTAAATTATTGTATTTTTGAGGTGATCACCATGGAAGTTATAACAACCATATCCCGAAAAAAACAGGTAATCCGGAAGGCTGCAGAGCTTTTTAAAGAAAAAGGGTACGCAGCAGCCTCTATGCGCGACCTGGCTCAGAAACTGGGCATTGAAGCGGCCAGTCTGTATTCGCACATCAAATCGAAAGAAGAGATTTTGCGTACGCTTTGCTTTGATATGGCAGCCGAGTTTCGCGCTTCATTAAATGAAGTAGAGAAGATGAAAGTACCGGCCAGTGAAAAGTTGCGCATCGGCATTGAAGGCCATGTGCGTGTAATGGCACGTGACCTCACCGCCTCGGCTGTCTTTATGAATGAGCACCGCCATCTCAGCCAGCCTTACCTTCGCGATTTTCTGCTGCTGCGCATTAACTACATCAACCGGTTCAAAAAGATAATTGAAGAAGGGGTGCGATCGGGTGAGTTTAAAAAAAACATTGACACCAAACTTTCGGTTATGACCTTGTTTTCTTCTTTAAACTGGATGCCCTTGTGGTATAGTCCGGAAAATTCCATTGCACCCGAAGCTTTGGGCAAACAACTTGCCGATATGCTGATAAACGGATTAAAGAAAAACTAACCGGTGCAGTTTCTTGTTAAACACATAACTCGTTAAGCGTAAATTATGTACGGAGGAGGCAATACTTTTGAGGGAATTAAAACCGACAGCCTGGCTCAGGAAGATCCGGTTAAATTAGCTGAATTTGAAGCGCGCATCGACCGGGGAGAGAAGATTGAGCCCACCGACTGGATGCCCCAGCTTTATCGCAAGCAACTCATCCGGATGATCGAGCAGCATGCACACAGCGAAATTATCGGGGCATTGCCGGAAGGCACCTGGATTACCCGTGCACCAGGTTTTAAACGCAAACTCTCCCTAATGGCTAAAGTTCAGGACGAAGTAGGCCATGCCCAACTGCTTTACAGCGCGGCCGAAACGCTGGGAAAATCGCGCGAGCAGATGATTACCGACCTTATTACCGGTAAATCAAAATATTCCAACATTTTTAACTACCCCGCCTTTACCTGGGCCGACTCCTGTTTTATTTCATGGCTGGTCGATGCCGGTGCAATCGTAAACCAGTTGGCCAATGCCAAAGGAAGTTACGGCCCTTACTGCCGCGCACTCGACCGGATTTGTGCCGAAGAGTCCTTCCACCTGAAATACGGACATCACTGCGTTATTTACCTGGCAGCCGGCACAACTAAACAACGCCAGATGTTCCAGGAAGCGCTAAACCGGTGGTGGAAACCCATGATGCATTTCTTCGGACCTTCCGATAAGATTTCGGCCCATACCGAAGTGTTGATGCGATGGAAAGTGAAAATGGCCTCCAACGATGACATGCGTAACCAGTTCCTCGATATGTATGTACCTAAAATCTGGGAACTTGGCTTTACCATACCCGATCCAAACCTGAAGAAAAACCAGGAAACCGGGCGCTGGGAATATACTGAACCCGACTGGGAAGAATTTAAGCGCGTAATTAATGGTGATGGCCCCTGCAATAAAGAAAGGCTGGAGGTTAGGCGCATAGCCGAAGAGCGCGGCCGCTGGGTGCGCGAAGCCTTGAAAAAACCAACGATGAATTACGTTACCCCGCTGGCTTAATAAACTTAGTTAGGGTACCGGTATGAACCGGCCAATACTTCAATCTCATCCCATATCCACTGAAGCGCTTCAGCCGGTGACGTAAAGCAGCTTTTTAAATACACCAGGGCAGCGCTGTCTTCGGGCAGTTCGTGGTTAACCCATTTCCAGATGTCTTCGGCAAGTACAATCATATCGTGCGTGTGATACCGGGGATAAAACCGGTACAGCACATCCAGCATCCACAACAAGTCCAGGTACTTCATATTGAAAGAACAACAAAAAGAATCTTCAGGTTACCTTAAGTCATGACATTTGTCAGCACCGGTATAAACCCCTTTCAAACGGTAAAAGGAAGCGTATATTTGCCCGGATGAAGTCGCTGGATCCACGCGTAAACCGTTTGCCCAGGGTCGGCCAGCCGGGGCAGGTCGAGCCCAAGGCACCGCTTGACCAGTTTGGCACATTTGAGGTCTTTGTGCAGGCCAAAGAAGGAAAACCCTTTCAGCACGAAGGTATTGTTCATGCACCTGACCTTGAAATGGCCTTTGTACTGGCCAAAGAAGCATTCACCAGGCGATTCACCTGTGTTTCGCTATGTGTGGTGGATACGCGCCACGTGTATGTTTCGGCCATGACGGAAGGAAACGAAAGTGCCTGGGATTTTATTCACTCCGTTGAAGAACAGCCGGGAGAAAAGGTTTCCTACGAAATCTATCAGTTACCCAGGCGGGGTAAGCAACATCAGCATGCAGGCACCGTGCAGGCTGCCACTCCGGCACAGGCCATGAGTGAGGCGAAGAAACTATTTGGCTCAAAACTGGTTTATAATGTGTGGGCTATTCGCACTGCAGATATTCGTTTTACTTCGCCCGAAGAAAAAGAATTATGGCTTACCCTTCCGGAAAAAAAATTCAGGGATGCCTCCGATTATAAGGGCGGAGATAAACTCAAAGAATTTCTGGAACGATCTAAAAGCGTAACATGAACAACCTGGCCTTAAAAGAACTTCTTTATAAAATGGCCGATGACCAGCTGATCCTTGGCCACCGTAATTCCGAATGGACGGGCATGGGTCCTTTACTCGAAGAGGATATTGCTTTCTCCAGCATGGCCCAGGATAAAATTGGCCAGAGCCATGTGTTATACCAGTTGCTTCACCAGTTGGGTGAACAGGAACCGGATACCGTTGCCTTTACACGAAATGCCAATCAATTTCATAATTGCATATTGGTTGAACTGCCCAATGGAGAATATGATTTCAGCCTGATCCGGCATTTTCTGTACGATACGGCCGAAGCCATTCGTTTCGAAATGCTTACCCGGTCTGCCTATACACCACTGGCCGAACTGGCCATAAAAATACGTGCCGAACTACGCTACCATACCCTGCATGCTAATACCTGGGTAAAGCAACTGGGCAGCGCCACCGAAGAAAGCATCGGCCGGCTTCAGCAATCCCTTCACACCGCATTGCCGTATGCGCTCGGAATTTTTGAACCCTCACCGCACGAACATGAACTGATTTCCCGCGGCATATTTGAAGGCGAGCAGGCTTTGCAGGAAAAATGGATGAAGCAGGTAGAAAGTGTATTGAACCAAACCCGACTTACTTTACCAGACTGGAAACTGGTTAACCCTGTATATGGCGGCCGCGCGGGCCAACACAGTGAACACCTGCAGCCGTTACTTGACGAGATGAGCGAAGTCTTCCGGATTGATCCTTCTGCAGAATGGTAACGTCTTTGCGTAATGTCTGTATCCGAAAAACAAATACTGGCGTGGCTTAACGAAGTGAAAGACCCTGAAATACCGGTGCTTTCGCTTGTTGATCTTGGTGTTATTACCGGAATAACGGTATCCGATGAACGGGTTCACATTGAAATGACGCCCACTTTTGTAGGCTGCCCTGCATTGGATATGATGAAGAATGAGGTGATTAA
>JBKBOE010000005.1:0-22183 GCA_046294915.1 Cyclobacteriaceae bacterium
CGACAGCCTTGCCCTGCGCACACCCGAAAATTTTCAAGTCATTAAAATTTTTTTTGATCGCCAAGGCACCTTATGGTTAGGGTCCAACGGAGATGGCTTTGGAAAATTCAATGCGTTAACTGGTGCAATTGAAATTCACCGGGTAAGTCATCCCGACCCCACTGTTGCAAACCGCGCAAACGTTATTCGCGCCATACGGGATGATGAAAACGGAAACATCTGGCTGGCAACGTATGGAGGCCTTGTGCAATTTGAACCGGCTTCAAAAAAAATCCGGCATTGGGCAAGCAAAGCAGACGATCCAACCGGCTTGCGGCACAACTCATTGTGGGATGTGTATCCCGACAAGCGTGGAAAAGTATGGATTGCTTCCTGGGGTGGCGGAATAAGTTATTTTGATGTAACCGAGGAGCGCTTTGAAAACGACCTGTTCAAACCGGGTGGTTTATATGGAATCAACAGCAATGAAATCCGCTCTTTTTATGCCGACTTTGATGGAACGTATTGGCTCGGAACAAACGGCAATGGTATTTTCAAACTTAAACCTGTTGAAGCATTGACCGTACTTCCCGGTTCGGAACTGTTGCAACAACCCATACGGTCGGTGTTCGCAGGAAAGTATTATCACTATTTCTTTTCCGATCAGCAGGGATTATCAGCTTACGCGGAAGGATCAGGTCTTGCTTTCACCCTTCCACCTTTTCGCAACCGGAAACCAAACGGAATGGGCGGTAATTTTGTATCCAGTGTTACCGAGCGTGCGGATGGAAAAATTTTTATCGGCACCGACTTTGGCATTACTGAATTTGACCCAAAAACCAGGAAGGCAAATTACTATTTCAATATTCCGGGCGACAATACGAGCCTAAGCCACAATTCGGTTAACTCCATTTTTGTCGATTCCAAAAACAGACTCTGGGTTGCCACCCCGTTCGACCTGAACTTATTTATCCCCGATAAACGACAGTTCTATAAATACCGCAGGCCTGAGTTTTTTCAAAAAAGCATTATCCACTTTCTGGAAACCGATGCCGGGCTGTGGCTGGGTACGGCTACCGGAGGGCTGCTTTTGTTCAATCCCGAAAAAGACAGCATCATTCACAGCTTTCAATACACCGCGGGCACAAATGGCTTAAGCAACAACTATGTTACCGCATTATTCCGGGATAAACGGGAATACCTCTGGATAGGCACTTATCTGGGATTAAACCGCTACAATCCAAATACTAAAAAAGTGGAACGCATCCGCACGGCTACCCTGCTCGATGAAAGCATTATCACCAACATCGTTTCAGGAAAGGATGATGAACTGATCATTCAATCGAATAACCGGCTTTTTAGCTGCCTGTGGAAAGAAGCTGTTAATGAACTTGTATTTACCGAGTTACCTTCACCAATTCCCACAACCGGTGTGCAATTACTTACTGTAAAAAACAAACCTTATAAGCTGGTTATGGCCGACCGGGTGTACCGGCTGCCCTACTCGGCCTATACTGCTTCAACCTATTACAAAGCTCCGGTTGTTATTACACAATTTGCTATAGACCCGAACAACCGGCACCCGCTTGATTCTGCCGAACTGCGTATCAATCCGGCTCACCGTAAGAGCATTACGCTGGCGTACGATCAAAACCTTTTCTCCATTGAGTTCACATTGCTTGATTTTACCGAGTCGGAAAGCAATGAATATGCCTACATGCTGGAAAACTTCGACCGTACCTGGACCTACAGCGGTACGCGCAGATTTGTAACCTACACCAATATCAGCCCGGGAACATACGTATTTCGTGCCAAAGCAAAGGGACACAACGGAGTATGGAATGAAGATGGTGCTTCGCTGGTCATTACCGTTCTATCGCCACCGTGGAAAACCTGGTGGGCCTACACCTGCTACGGACTGGTGTTTATCGGGTTGTTATGGCTGGCGCGAAAAAACATTGTTAACCGCGAACGCCTGAAAGCCCAGGTGATCATGGAGCAGAAGGAAAAACAAACGCTTCGCGAACTCGATCACCTGAAAACCAAATTCTTCTCCAACATCACCCATGAGTTCCGCACACCTTTAACCTTAATACAAGGCCCTGCCGAACAACTGCTGGAAAAGACCACCGATAAGGAAGCTGTTCAGCAACTTAACCTGATCAAAGCCAACGCACAACGTTTGCTGAAATTAATTAACCAACTACTTGACCTGGCCAAACTCGATGCCAATGAAGCTAAATTGGATGAAAAACCATTGAACCTTGCCCCGTTGTGCCGCTCAATCATCGCCCAGTTTACCAGCCTGGCCCAGTCGCGCAACATTGATTTTAAATGGCAACTTACCGAACCACTACCCGTTGTACTGGGCGATGCAGAAAAACTGGAAACCATATTCATAAACCTTATTTCCAACGCCATGAAGTTCACCCCTTCCGGTGGACAGGTTAAGGTATCGGCACAATTTCAGGAAAATAAATTTTCAGTTACCGTTGAAGATACCGGCCGCGGTATACCCGCCAGTAAACTGGAACATATTTTCGACAGATTCTACCAGGTTGAAGCCTCCGACAGCAGCCATGCCGAAGGCACAGGTATTGGCCTGGCGCTGGTTAAGGAGTATACAGAACTGATGCGGGGCATCATCCATGTGGAAAGTACGCCCGGAAAAGGAACGGTATTTACCGTTACGTTGCCCCTTCAACCATCAACCATGCCTATGGTGGCGGAAACGGAAAAACCGGACAAACCCATAAACCAACCCGCAACCACCCAAACCGGTGAAACGGTACACCTGCCCTTACTCTTACTGGTAGAAGACAATGAAGACATCCGCACTTTAATAAAAAGCTGTTTGGGCTCAGCTTATCGTTACAGTGAAGCCCGCCACGGCAAAGAAGGATTAGAAAAAGCCCGAACAGAAATTCCCGATTTGATTATCAGCGACCTGATGATGCCCGAAATGGATGGCCTTGAATTTTGCGAACGCATAAAAAACGATCCGCATACCAACCACATTCCGTTCATCATGCTCACGGCCAAAGCGGCTGACGAACATAAACTTACCGGCCTTCAAACCGGGGCGGATGATTACCTGATAAAGCCCTTTAACAAAGAGGAACTGATTTTTAAAGTGCAAAACCTGGTACGGCTTCGTGAAAAACTGCAGGAACACATCAAACTTAACCTGCTTACGAAAGCCACACCGGTAAAAGCGGTTTCGGCTTCGGAGCAATTTATTATGAAGGCTAAAACATTTGTTGAAGCCAATATGGGCGATACTTCGCTTTCGGTTGAACGGTTAGCTTCCGAGCTGAATCTGGGCCGTGAACAATGCTACCGGAAAATCATGGCCATCACCGGGCTTTCACCTTCGGCATTTATCCGCAAATTAAAATTACAACGCGCTGCCCAGCTTCTTTCCGCAAAAGCTGCCCCGGTTTCGCAGGTGGCCTACCAGGTGGGATACGAAAACCTTTCCCATTTCAGCAAAGCGTTTAAGGAAGAGTTCGGCAAGCTGCCGAGTGAAGTATAGGCTTTTAACTTATAGCTCAACCTGTTTCAAATATTTTTCAAACAACTCTACCTTTTTTGCATCGCTGGCATTGAAAAGAAAGGGGGCTACGTCTAGCGCCATTTCATGCATATTCAGTTTGGTACAGGTCTGTAAAACAAGTTCTTTAAGTTCCTGGCTGTTGTTTACATTCAATTTTAGGTTTAGGTATTTGTAGTCGGGCTTAATGTTCTTGCCTAGTAAGAATACAACATCAAAAAAATCTCTCCCCTTAGCTCTCTTTCTATTAACGATTGTAAAGAATTTCTGAGCCAGTAGGATACTGAGGGGCGTAACTGGAATTTCCGTAAATACATCAAATTTATTCACGATGACTTTCTCGGGCGCAAAAGAATAGTGTTGCGGTTCAGTGTCAAGCTGAATGAGTATTTTTTGTTCAGCATGTCCGGACAGACCTTCCTGAAACAAAATTCC
This sequence comes from Cyclobacteriaceae bacterium, assembly GCA_046294915.1. Classification (GTDB taxonomy): domain Bacteria; phylum Bacteroidota; class Bacteroidia; order Cytophagales; family Cyclobacteriaceae; genus UBA2336. The sequence continues at coordinate 3,968 of JBKBOE010000005.1, forward strand.
CGGGAACCTGATATAGCAATGAAATGCACTCCTGAGTACGGTTTTTATCTCCACTTCATATCCTTCCCTGGCAAGTTGTTTCCTTATCGCATCGGCTACAAGCTCGAACCCGTCAGCATCAAGCCCTTGGTTGTCAAAATCAATGTCTTCAGAAAACCGGGTATTGCCATGAACAATACGAAGGCAAGTTCCACCCAGAAAACAGAGTTGCCTTGAAATTTCAGGTTGTTCGAAGATAATCTGCAAAATTTTGTGTTGTAAATATTCCCGCAAAATAAAATCCCTGAAGCGCCTTTGATTTTCCGGGTAGTACTTCAAGAGTTCTTCCACCCGCATCATAGTTCATAGGTTTTGATAAATAAATCAATTCTTTTTTCCAACGCTTTATTCTTCACCAGGGCAAGGTAGGCAAACAGTTTATCGAGGCTAATCTGTTCTTTCAACAGTGCTTGGTTAATCCGCAACGCTTCAAAATCGTCAGATGATTTCAGTGAAACGTCAAGATAGAGGTGATCGATTACCAATTTCTCGGGTTCTGCGATCTTAAAGGCTTGGCCATCGGCATGGCTAATGCGATAACCAAAGTGAAGAGAAGGCTTTAAGTGCCGGTAACTAAATACACCTACAGGAGTTTTGAATGTGTGTGTTTTTAACGATGTGGCAGAAGTAACGCTGTAAACACCTTCCGGAATAAGTCCATAGTAAGCCCAGGCAGATTGAAAGGAAATATAAGAGGGAGAATAAATACGATTTGCGATTAGGTAATCGAAGGTGGTTGTTGTTTTCGGGGTTACAAACATATACCACCGGTTTATGATCTTCACGATATATCCTTTATCCTGCCATTCTACCAACCTTCTGGTGTCAAACCTATTTTTCCACTTCAAAATATCTCCCAGCGAAAAAACCCTAAAAGGCTCAAAATGCTGCTTAAACTGGTTAAAATTCATTATATAATTCTATTTTTTGTTAAAAATAACAATTTTTAGAAATAAAATGTTATCAATAGAGAATCTTCACTAAGCATGGTTTTAAAAGCTGCCATGTTTAAAAACAACCGTACCGTCAGGCAATGTCACATGGCCATTAACAGGTTTTGAAGTGATTGGCTGAGCTTTGTACTCAGTTAAAAGAACCAAGCCATGCGCAAAAAGCTATCACTGTTTTTAATCCTCACCGGACTACTCACCCTGTTAGCCGGGGGCTTCATCCTGTTCAATGAGCAAACACCGGCACAGGTACAGCAGCACATTACCCATGAGGCACTGACCGGGCAACTCGCTGAACAACCGGCAAGCAAATTACTGTTCAGTGCTTTGATGTTTACCGGTTTGGGGTTAATCACATTCGGCTTCTACGCTTTGCGAAAACAAGCCTCCGCTAAAAACTCCATCACCTTTGATTTCTCAAAAACCGACCAACACAAACTGCGTGAAGTAGTCGGCATTTGCCTCATCATAGGTAGTACTTTCCTTTCCTGATTAACACAACTATGAATTACAAAAAACACAGCTATATGAAAACCTTATCGATTATCGGACTGATTACTTTTTTATACTTACCTGCTTTGGCCACCGTACGCACGGTAAGTAATGATGCAACGCGCCCGGCACAATTTAATGGAACGGGGAACACAGGATTTGTTGCCGCCCATAATGCATCTTTGGCAGGAGATACCATTTATGTTTACGGTTCACCTTTCGATTATGGTACCCTCACCATTAGCAAAAGGCTAGTTGTGATGGGCGCAGGTTATGCACCTAATAATCAGTTTGGACAGCCCACCAGAGCGGGTCAAATCAGTTTGTTCCGTGATGGCTCCACCGATCCTTCTGGTTCGGTAATTATTGGGTTCTTCATCAGCGGGAGTATTAACTGCACCGGTACACTAGTTACCAACAACGTAACTATATTCCGTAACCGTATAACCAATTATATTTATCTATATATCAATTCTACTCTTCAAGCTACCGGTTGGACAATTTACAACAACATCGTATACCAAGTGCTTGCTAATGCCTCTTCCAGAACCGCAGCCTCAGCTACTAATATTCTTATCGCTAACAATATTATTACCGGCAGCATTACGAACATTAACAGCAACACAGTATTAATCGATCACAATGTTTTTCTGGGTCCAAGTAATCTATACCAGCTTTGGAATGTTATTGTAACCAACAACATTTTTGTACGATCGAGCGGTGATATATTTTCCAGCGAGGTGGTTTTCTGCACCTTTAACAAAAACATCTCGCTTCAAAATACCATCGGTCCGGCTTCTAGCTACAGTCCTACAAATATTTTCGAAGCCACGTATATAGGTACAGGTGGTGGGTCCAATTCGGGCAGCGGCAACCTTGTAGGTACCAATCCATTGTTTGAAAATGTGCCCAACAACGATACGTACAATATTACCTACAACTACCGCCTGCAGTCCGGCTCGCCAGGAAAAAACTATGCCACCGATGGCACGGATTTGGGCATCTACGGTGGCAGCTATCCCTTTCCATCAGGCGGCACTCCCGGCAGCGGTTTTGACACTTCACCTATGCCTCCTGTTCCACAGGTAACGGCTGTAAACATTCAAAATGCAACCATTGCTCCTAATGGTACACTGAATGTACAGGTACAGGGAAAAGTGAACAATTAATAAGTGAAGTTGCTGAGCGGAAGTTGGTTTATGAAAACAACATCGTTTAAGCCGGACAATAAAAGGCCACGGTCAATAGCCCGGAGCATGGAAGTGTCTATGAATTATCGACTGAAATACTATGTTCTTTTTGTCCTCTGCTTATTGAGCGTACCTGCCTTTACCCAAACTATCAACCGCGCAGAATACTTTATTGATACTGATCCGGGAAACGGAAACGGAACAAGCGTTACCGTGTCAGCACCCTCGGCCAACGTAAACTTTAATTTTACCATCAACACCGCTTCCTTAAGTACCGGTTTTCATATACTCGGTTTCCGGATGCGGCAAAATAACGGAACGTGGTCGCATACAAGCCATACATCGTTTTACATTATACCGGTAATACCAGCCGCCAATAATCTGGTGGCCGCTGAATATTTCTTTGATGCCGATCCGGGTGTTGGAAACGGCACGTCTTTTCCATTTACCCCGGGTAATACAGTAAATATTCCCGTACTGAATATAAACATCGGAGCATTATCATCAGGCTTTCACCTTATCAGTTTCCGCTTCCGCGATGATCGGGGAAAATGGACACACGCCAGTGCACAGAGTTTTTATGTTATACCCCAGGTAACTACAGATCCGGCCACCAGCATTACAAGAGCGGAATACTTCTTCAACACCGATCTGGGCCCGGGAAATAATACCGCATTGCCTATAACCGCGGGCAGTCCGCAAAACAATTCATTCGCCATCAACCTGCCGGGCACACTTACTCCGGGCTTTAATCAAATAGGCTTTCGCTACCGCGATGACAAAAACCGGTGGAGCCATGCCGAAGTACGAACCTTTTATGTAGTAAACACTACCACCCTGGCTGATCGGCAGATTGTGGCCGCAGAATATTATGTAGACAGCCCGTTGGGAACGGGAACGCCCATACCCATTCCGGGCATTGTGCCGGGTGCAACCACCGATCAACTTGTTGCCTTGGACATGACGGGTGTACCCACCGGCAATCACACCCTGAGTATCCGCATTAAAGATTCGGAAGGGGTGTGGAGTTACCTGGCTACTGAAAACTTTACGGTGTCAGCGTGTACTCCGCCTTCACCTCCCGTTGCTCCGGGTGTGAGCCGGTGCAACGAAGGAACGGTTACCCTTACGGCCACCGGTGCTGCCGGCAGCCAGGAATACCGCTGGTATGACGACCCCATCTTAAACAACCTGGTGTTTACCGGCTCTCCATTTACAACACCAACATTAAGCGCGTCAAAAAATTACTACGTCAGCATTTACGATCCGGCCACCAACTGCGAAAGTGCCCGGGTTACGGTGGCCGCCACGATCATAACAATTGCCAAACCCACCATTAACCCTTCCGGCAACCTGGCCATCTGCGAAGGCAGCTCGGTATTTTTATCTGCCCCGGCAGGTTTTGCGCAATATGCGTGGGCCAAAGACGGAAACCCGCTAACCGATGCCACCCAACAAATTCTGGCCACACAATCCGGTGCCTATACCGTGCAGGTAGGCGATGGAACCTGTCAGAGTGAAGCCTCGGAGGCAGTAAGCTTAACGGTTATTCCGGCACCCGATAAACCGGTGATTACGGTTACCGGCAACACCACCATTTGCGGATCGGGTTCAGTTGATCTATCAGGTCCTATAGGCTTTGAATATGTGTGGTCGAACGGAGCTACTACACAAACCATTACCGTAAACCAAACCGGTATATTCTTCCTCATTGTAAAAACAACAGGCGCCAGTTGCCCGAGCCTGCCCTCCGACCCCGTGGTAGTAACCGTGCTTACCCCGCCCTGCGGTGGCGGCAATCCCACCAATGCTGCACCGGTAGTCAATACCACACCGCTGGCCACACAAATTGAAGGGAAAGTAGCAGTTGATCTGACCCGCATGGTAAACGATCCGGATGATAATATTGACTTTTCAACACTGCGTGTTATCAATAACATCACATCACGCGGTGTGCCGGCCAGCATTGATGCTTCCTATTTCCTGCAAATAGATTATACAGGCAATCCATTTACCGGCACCGATCGCATTACGCTGGAAGTTTGTGACCTGGCCGGGCTTTGCGTACAACAGGTTATTGATATTGAAGTAGTAGGCGAAATTGTAGTGTACAATGGCATAACCCCAAACAACGATGGTTACAACGACTTTCTGCTGATCAAATACATTGGTGTAGTGGAAGGATCGGAAAACAACCGCGTGCGCATTTTTAACCGATGGGGGCAGGTGGTGTTTGAAGCTGTTAACTACGATAATCAGACCAACGTGTTTACGGGGCTTTCGGCTGACGGCAAAGAGCTGCCCTCCGGAACCTATTTCTACAAAATTGAACTGGCCATCGGCAAAATGTACACAGGCTACATAACCCTAAAACGCTAAGCCATGAAAAAAAAAATTACCTTACTGTTTTACACGCTGTGCTTTACAATTTATGCACAACAGGATCCGCTCTATTCGCAATACTTAACCACACCCATTTTAATTAATCCGGCTTATACCGGTTTTTCCGGCAACTTCAGCGGTTCGGTATCGTGGCGCAAACAATGGGCAAACTTTGACGGCAGCCCCGAAACACTGAATGCCACAGGGCATATTGCTCTGGCTGACAACCGCATGGGTGCTGGCCTTGTTGCGTTGCAGGACAAAATCGGGTCCGACCAGACTACCGAAATGCAGTTTACCTATGGCTACCATGTGCCTTTAAAAAACGATCTACGCCTGTCGTTCGGTTTGCAGGGTGGATTTATTAATTACCGCACCGATTACAGCCGGCTTATCATCAATCCTGATGATCCGAACTTTTCCGGCCAAAGCGAGTGGCGCCCCACCATTGGCTCGGGGCTAATACTGAGCAGTGAAAAAATTTTTCTCAGCGTTGCCATACCTAAAATGCTTAAGCGTTCCACCGATGCCGACTCGCTAGCCACCGGTTTATATAACCAGAACTATTATGCGATGGGCGCCTATGTGCTGCCGATGGGCTATCGGATAAAACTCAAGCCCTGGATATCAGTACGTGGCGAAACGAAGGCTCCGCTTTCCTATGACCTGGGCCTGGCCATGACTGCCGACAACAGCTATTCGCTGGCCCTGTTTACCCGCAACCTGAATACGCTTGGTTTTATGGCGGGTATTGAACTGGGCGATCATATACGCTTTGGTTATGTGTTTGAACTGCCCACCAACCAGTCGGTAGGCACGCGTTTTACCACGCACGAATTTATGATCGGTGTAAAAATGAAGGTATTCCGGTTTCATGACCTGAGCACCATCCGGAATTTTTAATAAACCGGTGCCCCTATCGAAAACCTAAATGGAATAATTACCCTGGGCTACCAACGCCTCATTTATCCGTCTGACAAAGCCCGGCCCTTCATAAACAAATCCTGTGTACAGCTGAATCAGGTCGGCACCGGCTTTTAGTTTTTCTATCGCATCAGGAATAACAACCTAAACCAGGTTTTTTAGAAAGTCACGAATATGCCGGTGTTCAATGCCATTGCGATTCCCGAGCGACTGTTCATCCATGCTGAGTACATACTTGGGGTAATTGTCTGAAATGAGCTCCAGGTTTCCAAATTCCCTGTTTATGGTACGCTCATCCACAAGCAAATAGGCCACCTGTATGTACAGCTTTTCATTTCCTCGCTGACATACAAAATCAATTTCCTTATCTAAGTACTTCCCAACGTGTACTTCATACCCTGCCACACGTAAATGAAGGTATACGATGTTCTCTAATACTTTAGCGATATCGGTAGCACGATACCCCAGCAAGGCATGCCGCAAGCCAAGGTCTTCGAGATAGTATTTTTGACCAATTTCAAAAATCTTTTTCCCGCGAAGTTCTGTTCGGTTTACCTTTAATATAAAAAAGGCCTCTTCTAAAAATGAGAGATAATTAAGAATTACATTCGGAGAAACAGAAATTTTTTGGGCTTTTAAAAAATCACTTACACTTTTAGCAGAAAGAAGGTTTCCGATATTATCCGCTATATAGCGTACCAGACTTTCGAGGAGTGATACATTACGAATGCTGTGGCGGGCTACCACGTCTTTAAATAGGATAGCCGCATAAATATTTCGCAAATAATCAAACACTAACTCATCTTTCAGTTCCAGGTTAACCAGGTAAGGTAATCCACCAAACTTCAGGTATTGAAAAAAAACAATGGAACTATTATTTTCCTTTCTGAAATCTAAAAACTCACTATACGTAAGTCCGAAAATCTTAAACTCAATATATCGCCCACTTAAGTACGTGGCCAACTCACCCGATAGTAAGAAAGCATTACTCCCAGTGATATAAATATCATGCTCACCTTTAGCTTGAAGGCTTCTCAAGCTTTTCTCAAACCCCGAAATATCCTGAATTTCATCAATGAAAATATAATTGCGTGCATGGGGCCTAATATGATCGGCTAGGTATTGATTTAACGATTTATGATCATGAATACCCTCAAATTCATGAAGCTCCTTATTGATATAGAGTATGGGTGCGTTGGGCTCCTTTTCCAATATCATGTCCATAAGCTGAAGCAGGAGGTAACTTTTGCCTACCCTCCGTTGCCCGATGAGTACTTTGATCAGGTTTTGGCCAATAAAGGGTGAAATCCGATTAATATAAATGGGCCTTAAGATGTAGTTTTTTGACGTTTTCAATAAAGTTTTACTTATAAATAAAATATAACACAAATATAAACAATATTTTAATCATAGATAAAACAATTAAATAAAGCTATTTTATGCGAATGCAGAGGATAGAATAGTGATCATGCCAAATCAGTTGTACTCCGCAATTTCTCTGTTAATCCGTTTCACAAACCCCGGCCCTTCATAAACAAATCCTGTGTACAGTTGAATCAGGTCGGCACCGGCTTGTAATTTATCCAGCGCATCCTGTACTGTCATAATTCCTCCCACACCTATAATCGGGTAATCCGGTCCCAGTTGTTTACGCAAATACCGGATTACTTCGGTGGAGTGATGCGTTAAGGGCTTACCGCTCAGTCCACCTGCCCCGATCTTCTGCACCACATCAGCGGGTGTTGTTAAATGCTCACGCGACAGGGTTGTGTTGGTTGCAATGACCCCATCGGTTCTTGTTTCTTTCAAAATCGCAATCACATCATCCAGTTGTTCTACTGTTAAATCGGGAGCAATTTTAAGTAAAACAGGTTTTGGTTCAGGCTTTGCAGTCATTTGGGCTTTAACAAATGCAAGCAGCTTGCGAAGCGGTTCTTTCTCCTGAAGCTCCCGTAAGCCTGGTGTGTTGGGCGAACTCACATTCACCACAAAATAATCCACCACCGGGTATAAGGCTTCAACGCAATAGGCGTAATCATCCAATGCTTTTTCGTTGGGTGTATTTTTATTTTTGCCAATATTACCGCCCACAATCACACCCGACTTTCTTTTCTTTAATCGTTCCACGGCTGCCAGCACACCTTCGTTATTAAAGCCCATCCGGTTAATCAGCGCTTTATCCTCGGGCAGACGGAACAACCGGGGCCTTTCATTGCCGGGTTGGGGTTGGGGTGTAAGCGTTCCGATTTCAATAAAACCGAACCCGAAGCACGACAACGCATCGATCAGTTTGGCATCTTTATCGAAACCGGCTGCAAGGCCTACCGGGTTTTTAAACCGTATGCCGAATACGGTTCGCTCCAGCGCTGGAGATTCAACGGAAAATAAAACCGAAACAATCCATTTAAAGCCGGGAATGCTGCTTGTTAACCGAATCAATTGAAAGACAACCCGATGGATGCGCTCAGCATCGAATAAAAACAAAACCGGACGAATAAGTTGTCGGTACAGCATTTCTCCGATAGTTAGAAAATAATAGTTTTGTATTCAAACCTTAACAATGAAGAAATGAAAAGACTAATTGGAGTATTGTTTATTGTGGCCGTAGTTGGTGCCGCACAGGATGTGGCCGCACAAAAAATCGGGGTGTTTCTCGGTTATGGCACAGAGGTGGAAGAGTTAGGCCTGGGAGTTAATGGCGAGTTTGCCATTAACGATAAAGTGGCCATTTCACCCAGTTTTATTTACTGGTTTCCCAATGATCCGGTAAGCTGGTGGGAATTCAATGCCAATGCAATGTATTATTTCACAAAATCCGGCTCGGCCGATTTCTATGGGCTGGCGGGGATTAACCTGTTCAGCGCTAAAGTTGAGGGTTTTGATGGTAACAGCGAAGTGGGAATTAACCTGGGTGTTGGAGCCAACTTTAATATCGGCAAAAACTGGGAACCGTTTACCGAACTGAAGTTTGTTCTTGGCGATGCCGACCAACTCGGACTGTTTTTTGGTGCCCGCTTTAAGCTAAGAAAGTAAGGTTGTAATTCGCCAAGAAGTAAAGGCTGGGAAACTCTCAGCCTTTTTTATTTTTTGTTTTCTTATCGGCTTTAGTCTTGTCGGGAAATTTTCTGAACGCATTTTTCACCGCAAAGTCCAGCAGATTTCCTCCGCGTGTCCGCGAAATATCCATTGTTCCTTCGGCCGACCACACAGTTGTCTTACGCGAAGCATCTACCAGGTTAATGATCAAGGTCCCCTGCCGGAATTCACGCGACCAGGTTTGGGGCTGGTCAACCATGGCCGGGTTGGTAGCCGGGGCCTGGCCCAGCGGTCCCAATCGCTGCATATCGGTACGCATGGTGGTCTCAACGACATAGGTAGCCGAAAGCTCAGCCGAAGAATCCTTGTACGTATATCCCCTTCGCTCCAGTTCGCGAATGAGCATGGGGGTAATCTCCTGATACAACTTGTTGGCATCAATAGGTTGATCACCGCCAGCGATAACCGCCCCTTTGACCACGGTAAAGGTCTGATACTTTTTCAGATCAACACCCTTTTCAACAGCTACCTTAAAATCCTGTGCTGAAACAAAAATCGAAACCAGTATGCCGCAATAAAACAAAACCGATTTTACCATTAGCATTTTTATCTGTTTAAAGATACAAAGAAAACTTTTGCCTTAGCTGCGGGGATGGAACTCGGTAATTACCTGCCGCAGGTAATCGCGGTCCAGGTGGGTATAAATTTCGGTTGTTGTAATCGATTCATGACCGAGCATTTCCTGTACGGCCCTTAAATCGGCACCACCTTCAATTAAATGCGTGGCAAAAGAATGGCGGAAGGTATGCGGACTGATCTTTTTCTTCAGCCCGATGGCAGCCGCCAGATTCTTAATTACCGTAAACACCATAACCCGGCTAAGTTTTCGCCCGTTCCGGTTAAGAAAAACAAAGGCTTCATTTCCTTTTTGGGGTGCCTTGTGCGGATACCTTCCCCGAATCTCATCAATATAAATCTTCAGGTACTTCTGCGCATCACGGCCCACCGGCACCAGCCGTTCTTTATTGCCTTTACCGATTACGCGAATAAAGCCAATATCAAAATACACATTATTCAACTGCAGGTTAATGAGTTCGGATACACGCAGTCCTGAGCCATACAACACCTCCAGCATGGCACGGTTCCTTCCGCCTTCGGGCTTTGAAAGATCAATAGCATCAAACAATTTCTCAATTTCCGGATAGCTGAGTGTGTCGGGCAGCTTGCGGCCAATTTTAGGTCCTTCAATTAATTCGCAGGGATCTTTCTCGACCCGCTCTTCAAACAGCAAGTACTTGTAAAATGCCCTGATGCCCGAGATAATCCTGGCCTGGCTGTAGGCACTCATTCCGAGTTCATTAATGTATTGCAAAAAATACCGAAGGTCTTTGGTGGTAAGTGTTAGAGGTGTGGACTTCAGTTTCCGGAGTTGCAGAAACTGATGAAGAAGTTCAACATCATGAACATACGCATCAATGGAATTTTGGGAGAGCGAACGTTCCAGTCTAAGGTAATGTGCGAATTGCTTAATATAACTATCCCAGGACATGACCGGTTGCTTCAAAACAAAATTAACAGGGTATTTAGATAATCGGTGAATAGGGTGTTATTTTAGCAATTGTGAAATCCTCGCGCATCATCAATAACCTCACCCGTATTGGAATAGGGCTTGGCCTGATATTTCCATTGTGTTCGCTCATTATTGATTTATGGATTCGGGGTCTTGAACTTTCACTAAAGAACCTGGCCAGCCTGTACTCCTCCAACCCGCTTCACTGGATAATCCTGTCGGCACCGATTGTGCTGGGTAGTTCATTCTATTACCTGGCCAAACGCATTGCCATCCGGGAAAATTACCTGAGGAGTCTGGCCGAAAAAGAAAAAGAACAGATGGACCTCATCTCCGGGTACGTAAATGAGTTGGGCAGCGGAAATTTATCAGCTACCCTTCCGGAGAGTTTTGACAACAAAGACATGGCCGGCACCTTGTATGCCTTCCGCGATAAACTGCTTGCCGAACGCGACCAGTCGGAAAAACGGCAATGGGTAAACGAAGGCCTTGCAAAATTTGGTGAGATACTCCGCGCGCATGAAAACCTGGATGAACTCGGGTATGCGGTAGTGAAGAATCTTGTTGAATATTGTAAACTAACACAGGGCGGAATTTTTGTGGTAGCGGGTGATGATACCCCTTACCTGGAACTGAGAGGATGCTATGCCTACCAACGCAAGAAGTATTTGGAGAAAAGGATTGACCCCGGGCAGGGACTCATCGGGCAATGCTACCTGGAACAGGAGAAAATACTGCTGTATAAAGTACCTGACGACTATGTGCACATCACTTCCGGATTGGGCGATGCCAACCCAACCTGCTTGATTTTGCTGCCGCTAAAAACAGAAGACAGCATAGAAGGTGTTATTGAAATGGCCGGCTTCAGGCGATTTGAGCCCCATGAACTGGAGTTTCTGGAAAAAGTGTGCGAAAGCACCGCTACCGTGTTTAAAAATGTAAAGAATGCTGAACGGACTAAACGCCTGCTGCAAGCTTCGCAGGAACAGGCTGAAATGATGCGTTCGCAGGAAGAAGAAATGCGCCAGAACATGGAAGAACTGGCCGCTACGCAGGAAGAAATGCAGCGAAAAGAACAGGAATTCATTAAACAAATTGAAAACTACAAAGCCCGCCTGGGAGAATAAGCCCATGACAATACAAATAATAAACGGACCAAACCTGAATTTGCTGGGCGTACGTGAGGAGACCATCTACGGCAACCGCGATTTTGAGAATTACTTTGATGAGCTAAAGCTGCAGTTCCCTGAACACAGCCTTGCTTACTTTCAATCGAACGTAGAGGGAGAACTGATCAATAAACTGCATGAAACAGGCTTTAAGGCCGATGGCATAGTGCTGAATGCCGGTGCCTACACCCATACTTCGGTAGCCTTGCACGATGCCATTGCCGCCATTCAAACACCGGTTGTAGAGGTACATATTTCCAACATTTATGCGCGCGAGGAATTCCGCCATAAAAACCTGATTACTTCCAAATGCATCGGGTTGATTTCAGGCTTCGGGTTAACCGGCTACGAAATGGCCATCCGCTACCTGATCCAGTCTAAACCATAAAATTTTAAAACCAGCCATGGGAATGGTTTCCTTTTACCCCGGCCCCTCACGGGTTTATCCAAAGGTAAGGCGGTACTTGCAAGACGCCTACCATGAAAACATTATGGGCATTAACCACCGCAGCGATGAATTTATTGCCCTTTCAAAAAAAACCGTTCACCTGCTGAAAGATAAACTTACCGTACCAGCCGACTACTCAGTTTATTTTGTTTCATCGGCCACCGAGTGTTGGGAGATTTTAGCACAGTCGCTTATTAAAGACCACAGCATTCATGTGTTTAACGGTGCCTTTGGAAAAAAATGGTATGACTACACCGCCCGTTTGAAACCGCAGGCAACAGCGCTACCCTTTCATATTCAGGATAAAGTAAAACCGGTACGCTTTACTACGGGTGATTTGATTTGTATTACACAGAATGAAACTTCAAATGGCACTCAGGTTACCACCCCGCTTATCCGCCAGCTGCGCGCAAAAAATCCCTACCATTTACTTGCCGTAGATGCCACCTCCTCTATGGCCGGTATTGAACTGGATTTTGCTTCGGCCGATATATGGTTTGCTTCCGTACAAAAATGTTTTGGCCTGCCGGCCGGCCTGGGTATTTTGATTTGCTCACCCCATGCCCTGAAGCATGCCGAAGAGGTTGCCGACCGGTTGCATTACAACAGTTTGTTGTTTATGCATGAAATGATGCTGAAATACCAAACTCCGTACACCCCCAATGTGCTTGCTATTTACCTGCTGATGCGTGTACTGGAAGATGGTAAACCCATTAAGAAAGTAAGCAGAACCATTAAGTCGCGCTATAAAAAATGGGAATCTTTTTTTGACACCAAAAGCGAGTGCATGAATTTTCTGGCCAGCGATAAAGCGGTTCGTTCGCATACCGTGCTGGCCATTAAAACCCCGGCAGAAAAAATTCAAAAAATAAAATCAGCCGCACAAAAAGCCGGTTTTCTTTTAGGCAACGGATATGGCGAATGGAAGGATACCACTTTTCGCATTGCCAACTTCCCAGCTATTCAACGCAAGGAAATTGCCCGGCTAATGGATTTCCTGTATGGGTTTATTTAAACCATTATGATGACCGGTAAGCCATCTCAAAAACCGACCGAGAGTGCGGACCCAAGAACACGCGCGCGTAAATCCGGATAATCGCCAGGCCGTCAACAATAAAACTTAATGACGTAAAAAAGGCCAGGGCAACCTGATCTTCGTGTATATGACTGAAAATTAAATCTTCGCCCACAAAGGTTGGTGTAACAGGAAAACCCGAAACCCCCAGGCAGGATAATAAAAACACCAGCGCAATTTTAGGATGCTTGTAGGAGTGACCATGAAACCTGTCCATATCAATACTTCCTTCCAGGTATTTTAATCTGCGCAAGGCCAGGTAACCCGTCAAACCAAAAACAGAAACCCCGCTCAGGTAAAGCAACGTGTGCATTACTTCAAAGTGCTCGTTAAAGTTAATGGCCAGGGCAATCCAAAAATGATTCAGCACCACCAGTATCCAGCTCATTCTGGCGTGAATTCGCTCAGTAAACGATTTTAACACCATGGCAACGCCAATCACCGAAAAGATTATCGGTAAATACCGTTGAATCGCCTCCGGAAGAAGGTATGTGTTAACCAGCAGGTATAACCCGATAGCATAAACGGGTATAAAAAATATCAATACTTTGGCTGTATTGAGTACTCCGAGTTTTTTTCCAAACCACTTGATCGGGTTCCACAAATAATGATACATAAATGAATCCAGGTTCCATTCCTTCAGGCAAAGCATATATATAGAATATTCTATGCGCTTGGGTAAGGAGTCTTCAAGGGTATGCTGTCGGGGAACAAAATGATAAAACTGTTCGCGGATGCGGTACACCACCACCGAAGGTGAAACCAGTAGCTGGTAGGTTCGTAAAAAAGCATTACCCGCAAAATGCAGCAAAGCCAGGTAGTGCCAACCGGCAGCGATTTCAATAAAAATCAAACCGATTTGCGCAATGGAAGAATACGCCACCTGGCTTTTTACCGATGACTGCACCCGGGCAATTCCGGTGGCGATAATGCTGGTTGCCAACCCCAGAAGTCCGATGACGATACGAATAGACAACTGGTGTTCCCAAAACGGAAACGTGCGCAAGAGCAGAAATACCCCCATGTGCACCGAAAGGGAACCATAAAAAATGGCGCTTGATGGTGTAGGTCCTTCCATAGCGCGGGGTAACCAGGTAGAGAACGGAAGTTGTGCCGATTTGGCCGCAGCCGCTATGAGCAACATCAGCGAAATAAACACCCCCACCCAGCTGTGCGCCTGCAGGTGTTCATGAACCATTTCGTAGTTGCTGAGTTTCAAAAAGGCAATATTCTCTCCGAATAGATGATGACTCATCCACATGGCAAGCAAAATGCCCACATCACCTACACGGTAAATAGAAAATACCTTAACGGCATTTTTCACCGGTAAATACCGGTCGCGGTAAAAAGCAATCAATAGAAAAGAGGAAATACCCAGAATTTCCCAGCCAATAAATAATGTTTCAAAGTTACCACTGAAGATAACCAGGTTGTAGCCGAGGTAAAAGAACAAGATGGTATTAAAAAAACGCTTATAGCCTCCTTCGCGGTGTAAATAATACCGGCTGTAAATGGTAACCAGAAAGGTTAACATTGAACCCACAAACAAGTAGGTTGCCGTTACCTTATCAAAATAAAAGTCGATGAGGAACTCATAACCATCGGTGCGGTATATTACCAGTTCTTTCAGGTTAAGTATTGGCGAACCGTGTGCCAGCCAATACAAGGCAAACAACTGAAACCCAACCAAGGTGAGGCCTACGGTACCGAAGGCTACCTGCGACATCAACCCTTCTTTTTTTGCAGGTACGATAAGGCTAACCAGAAATCCGGCCAGCGGTATAAGTATAAAAAATACAAGCACTTTCGTCATGACTGTTCGGAGTTAACCAGTTCATAGACCGGAAGATCCTCATGACTTTTCTCAATAATTTCCTCCACATTCTTTATCCTGGAAATAGGGGTTGACAGCGGTTTGTATGCTATAAAGGAACCCTTATCAAAAAGGTACAACGCCAGTGTTTCCGGATGCACCACCACCAAATGAATCCATTGGTGGATGAACCACTCATATGTTGCAGAGGAATGCTGAATAGTTTTCCGGACAACCTCCGGATAATGCTCAATAACCATCAGCAAACGAACCGGCTCATGAATTTCAATCATCTGGCTGGGCAGGCCGGGTCGCAGGTCGCCATCAATGCCGTTGGCCACGCCAAACAGGCCCATTACATTATGCGGTAATTTTGTGCCGGCCCCTAATTTCTGGTTGTCGGTGCGCGAAAAGAAATACTCCAGGTTAATGCCACCACAAACCGGAGCGGCCGCCTTCACAATGTTGAGCAGGTACTTTCCATCGGGGTCAACACGGTAATCATAGGAGTTAAGAAAAGCACGCCTGTCGAGAAATAAGTGCCGGGTAAGCTGCCTGCGGCCAATGATGCACAACGCGTTGGTGGCATGGTTCAGTTCGGGGCGTGGTTCAAACAGCGAAACCGAGCGAAGTTTAACCGCATGATGTATTTTCGATAATGAACTTTGGGTATTCACCGAATAAAACCTGCGCGAACGTTCCTTCGCATTAAGACGAAGTGCTTGGTGAAAAGTTTTTTTGTTTGCTTCATGAAGTATGGCTTGCGAGTCCGCTAAAGCGTCCTCATCAAAAAAAACAATTTCATCGCGTGTGGTATCATGCAGAGCGCCCATAAACCGGGTATCCGGTGGAATGGATAACCCGCGTTTTTCCAAAAGCGAACGAACTCCGGAGTGATTGGCCATGAAACTGAACACCCGCGCATTTACCGAACCAGCCCTGCCCGAGCATGCTCCGCAATCATAGGCGGCATAATGCGGATTATTAACACTGCTTGCTCCATGACCTACAATATAAACCAGGGGAGCAAGCCGGTTAACCAGCCCTATGCTTTTCAGCACAACCTCTACCCGGTCGGTCATTTCTTCAACCGTAAAGCCAAGTTGAAGGCCTTTTTCTTTATGCTCTGGATTCCGGCATTCAATGGTCAGGCGTGAATGCTCATGCATGTGCTGGAAAGAGGTGGCCGTAGCCGGGCTGATGGATGGCCTGAAAATGTTAATGAACAATTTAAAAGCCGACCAGAAGCCGAGGGTCTGGGTAATCAGCCATCCCCGAATAAGGGAATGCGTTCGGGGGGTAAAGTGGGAATCTCGCTGGTGCTTTCTGCGGATACCCACTTCTTTAATCAGGTGCTTGGGGGTAACCGGTGCAGGACACAGCTTATCATAAAATTTACCATGATCGGGTTGAAAGTAAAACTCAACGCCAAAGAAGCCCGGTGTGCCAAACGTCTCGCAGTGTACATCAGTTTGTTCCAGGTAGCGTCTTAACGAGCATTCCCTGTCGTCAATGCAAAACACTGCCTGAAAACTCTTTTCGTTGGTTGATTTACTGCTGGTTGTTAACTGAAGGCCGGCCAGTACCTGGTCATAGTAACTCCACTCGAGGGCTTGCTGCCACAACAGGGTTACCTCATCCAGTTCGGTTACGGGTACATCAGCAAACAGGGGTTCGGGTTTTTCCTGAAGCGCCTGTTCCAGCGGAAGCCAATAGGGGCCGAAATAAAAATCAAGTGCATCTATTTCAAGCAGTAATTCAAATACAATTAGATCATGCAGCGATATTTTCCGTTTATCGAGCAGGGTTTCGGGTTGGTCTTCAACAACGGCTACCATACCCGACCATCCCTGGTGTGCAAATTGCTGATCGAAAAGGTAGTGCTCGTATAAGCTGGTATCAAAACCCACCAGGAGACGAAGTAGTTGAACGATACTGCAATGCCCTTTCAGCAGCAATTCCTTCGCGCGCGATGAACGAAAAAAACTGGTTAAGCTGGTGCGCTCCAGTTCGCGAATGGAGGCCAGAAATCCTTTTTGCCATACGGGAAAATTCCAAATAGCAATACCCTGATCGAGGTAACTGCAGAGAATACGGAACAACAGCGGATGTACCAGTGAATCTAAATCCACCTGGTGAAGTTTTTTCCAGTTAGAGCGCAGCGTGCCAACGCGCGGCATGGGGCGATGGTAAACCCCGGACAGTAATTTTTGCCTCCATGCTGAAAGCTGCGCCTCCCCTTTTTTATTGATAATAATCCGGTTCAAAACCTCATCCCTTATACGGCCGGTGGCATACAAATGGCGGTATTCGGCAAGCGTAAGCGAAACCTTGTAGCCCAGTATAGCCGAAGCACTGAATATAGCCTTATCAAAAGGCGAATGTTGAAAGCCATGCAGGGTGTTATGATGAACAAAATCTTTAAGCGGAGCCTGGGCAGGTAAATAGTGCTTGAGCTTATCCAGCACATCATGCTCATCAAATACCGTTGAATCTAACTTAACCATAAAACATGGCGGCTAATGCCGCGAATTTGTATTGAAAAAATCAGGAGTTCTAACAACCGGCCGGTTGAATGGAGTACTGCCTAAATTAACAAACTCCGGTTAAGCAAGTAAAGCGGATGGTGAAATGCGGAAGATGAACTGTTGTGAAGAACTGGCACAAATGCAGAGGTGTTGATTTCCCGATTGAGCAACAAAGACAACCCATCAGCAAACCCAACCAAATGCTTTTCGGAACCCTGCTCTCCTTCCTTCTCTTCAAGAATAAGCGGAATAAGATTCTTTGATCCGGTTTCAGTTTTTCCGGAAACAATCTTGTTCACCAGAAACCCACTGCCGGAAACATACGACCGATTAGTCACCGCAACTATTGAGAAGCAAACAACCAGAAGTAGGGTTACAAATCGTAATCGGTTACGAATCATCGCGCAAAGGTAGTTAAAAGCTCCAACTCGGTGCAATTACCATTAAATCGGAAGACGTTTAAAAACGTTATGATTACCCATGGGGCAAACTGGCGTAATCGATTTCGGAACTAAAAGTTTGAAAAGATGATAAAAAATTACAGACCTTTGTTTCATCTTGCCGTTAAAATGAGTCGGATAAAAATCCCACTTTTGAAAT
>JBKBOE010000005.1:22193-56970 GCA_046294915.1 Cyclobacteriaceae bacterium
TACCTGCTTATTCTGTTGTTTAGTTTTGAAACAACGGCACCTGTCTTTTCAGAAATTTCTGTAAAACATACCGAAACAACTTGTTGCATAAGCCTTAAGGCAGAAGTTAAACCGTCCGACTGGATTTCCCTGATTTTTCTTACCGAATCAGGAGCCGAAGAACGTATTGAAAAGGGAACTTTGGCAACGGATTCATTTTTTCTTGAGATTTTTAATGCACTCATAAAGTTCAAACCCTTTCGGATAACCTGGCCTCTTCCGGAAGAAAAATTCAGTAGCCAGCCATCCTTATTTACCCGCTACCGGACTTTACTGATTTGATAGTACGTGCACAAGACTACCCTTGCAACGCACGGGTAGCCACCTGCTTCTCGTATTGCAAATTTATTTCAGTAAAGTTTTTGTATGAACTATCAAACACTTCCTCAAGACGGGCTTAAAGGCCTCAGACAAAACTGGAAGACCGATGCTCTTTCCGGATTTTTAGTATTTCTGTTAGCCTTGCCCCTAAGCCTGGGCATTGCCAAAGCCAGTGAATTTCCACCAGCTATGGGCGTATTAACCGCTATGATTGGCGGCCTGGTAGTAAGCTTTTTTGCCGGCAGCCAATTAACCATTAAAGGTCCGGCAGCCGGGTTGATCACAATTTGTGCAGGTGCAGTTACCGAAATGGGCGGAGGTACCGAAGGTTGGCATATGGCACTGGGCGTAATTGTGGTGGCGGCTGGTATTCAAATTCTTTTTGGACTGCTGAAATTTGGCGCACTCAGCGATTTTTTTCCCCATTCGGCCATTCACGGCATGCTGGCCGCCATTGGCCTTATTATTTTCTCAAAACAAATCCACATCCTGTTGGGTATTGATCCGGCAACACTCAACGGTTTGGAAACAATAGAATTATATGAGCGCATACCCGACTCCATCATTCACGAAGATTTTCGTGTGACGCTCATCGGGATTATCAGCCTCATCATAATTTTTGGTTTGCCGCTAATTAAATCCCGGTTTATTAAACAACTGCCAGCTCCGGTATTTGTATTGCTGGTAACCATTCCGCTTGCCTGGATAATGGACTTTAAACATACGGAGCCCGCATTTGATCTGGTACAGGTTGGCGATTTCTGGGCATCGGTGGGTTTTAACGCCAGCTTTACGCTTATCGGCACCTGGGTTTTCTGGAAATATGTCATCATGTTTCTTTTTGTAAACAGCCTGGAAACATTACTTACCGTAAAAGCCATTGACGGACTGGACCCATGGAGACGTATTTCAGATTACAACAAAGACCTTAAGGCTGTAGGTATCGGAAACGCCATATCCGGAATGCTTGGAGGTTTGCCCATGATTTCCGAAGTAGCCCGCAGCTCAGCCAATATTTCGTTCGGTGGCCGAACCCGGTGGGCTAATTTTTTTCATGGTTTTTTTCTCCTGGCAGCCATGCTGTTGTTCATTCCTCTTATCGAAATGATTCCAAATACTGCGCTTGCTGCTTTGCTGATTGCGGTAGGTTACCGCTTGGCATCGCCCAACGAATTCTTTAAAACGTATAAAATCGGCTCCGAGCAGCTCGTCATTTTCGTCACCACCATTATCGTAACATTAGCCACCGACTTGCTGATTGGAGTAGGCTCCGGAATACTCATGAAATTCATTTTTCATATTACCAACGGAGCACCCTTGCGCAGCTTATTTAAAGCACGGTATGAGCAAACTGAAAATAATACCGATTACTACATAAAAGTGCTTGACGCAGCTATTTTTTCCAACCTGATTGGCTATAAGAAACTCTTCCGCACATTTGCTCCCGGCAAAAAGGTGGTGTTTAATTTCGGAGAGGCCCGCATTGTGGATCATACCTTTATGGAGGCGTTCTATCATTTCCAGGAAGAATACCAACATAGTGGTGGCCAGGCAATCGCCACAGGATTTGATAATTTCCGCGCATTCTCAAACCACCCGCTTGCTGCCCGCAAGTTTGATCCCGCCAGGCAAACGGTTTTTGAACTCAGACTTTCACCCCGGCAACTTGCTATGCGCAAATTCTGCGATGAAAACGATTTCAGTTTTTACCCGCAAAAGGTAAAAAGCGTGTTGAAGTTTAAGAACTTCCCGATTGAAATCGGAACACGTATCCGCTTTGAAGAAAACATTATGGAAAAATACATCGATCAGGGCAGGTTGACCATATCCGACATTACCCTGACAGAAGGAGCAGGGCAAGCCCGGAACGACATGCAAATTACCGTAGCCATGGTTACCGAATTGGGTATACCCATTCCTGATTTTGCACTGGAACCCGAAAATTTATGGTCAAAACTATCGGAGCTGACCAGTGGTAACGATATCGATTTTTCAAATCACCCGGTATTCTCAAAAAAATATTACCTGCGCGGGCAAAACGAGCCGGCTATACGAAAATTCTTTTCCGAAAAAGTTATTGCCTTTTTGGAGGAACAGGAAAAAATGCACATCGAGTGCCATAATAATAAACTATTGCTTTACCAAACCCGTGGTATAATGGAGCCGCATGACCTCCCCCATTTGGAACAGTTTACCAACAACTTCTTGCGTGTAATCAGTGCGGAAGTTACCGTACTCCGAGCGTAATTCTCTATTTTCGAAGCAATATGAAAAAATTATTTGGGCTGATTGCCCTCTCCATATGTATTGCTTCATCCGGCATGGCTCAAAAGCAAATTGTTAACCAGTACAATGGCTGGTACATGTATTTTGGAAATCATCGACTCTCGGAAAAATTCAGTTTGCACACCGAGTACCAGTGGCGCAGGGCCAACTGGATTAGCACCTGGCAGCAATCGCTTTTACGGCTGGGGGTCGACTATCGCATAGCCGATGGTGTACTGATTACCCTGGGTTACGGCCATATTGTAACCTGGCCGTATGGCGAACAACCTGTTGCGGTGAAATTTACTGAACACCGCATCTGGCAGAATCTTATACTTACGCAACGTCAGGGAAGATTTTATTTTAATCACCGGTTCCGGCCTGAACAACGGTGGCTGCAGGGCACGGTGTTCGGAGAAGAGGGCTGGGTGTACCGCAACCGCATACGGTATCGGTTTCTGGTAAACTATCCGCTTACCAAAAAGGAAATGGGTCCCAACACACTTTTCGCCAGTGTGTATGATGAAGTGTTTATCCAGTTCGGGCCTAACTTCGACCGGAACTATCTGGATCAAAACCGGCTGTACTGGGCTCTGGGATATCAGTTCTCAGCCAGGGGCAATCTGCAACTGGGCTACATGCAGCAATATATTGTAAAGGGAGACGGCCTGAAAGCTGAGCGCAACCATACGCTGCAAATGAGTGTAACCTACAATGCCGACTTTCAGAAAACCAATCACTAACCATTCGCCTAATTTGTTTTAGCTTTGCAGCGAATCAACGGCAATGGCAAGCATCAAAGAAATTTTTTCTGTTACCCTCATCCTGTTTTCGGTTATTGATATAATCGGGGCCATCCCCTTTATCATTGTTATTAAGCAGCGCGAAGGGCGCATCCATGCCGAGAAGGCAACAATCATTTCAGCCGTGTTAATGGTTGGTTTTCTGTTCCTCGGTCAATCCATATTAAAATTATTCGGCCTTGATGTGGCTTCGTTTGCCGTTGCCGGATCCATTGTCATTTTTATTGTGGCCATGGAAATGATTTTGGGCCGTACGCTCATTAAAGATGATCCCGAAGCCAAAGGTTCGGGCTCCATTGTGCCGCTGGCTTTTCCGCTAATTGCCGGTGCCGGCACATTAACCACCATCCTGTCACTTCGGGCGGTGTATGAAGAGGTGAATGTTCTGGTCGGCATTTTACTTAATCTTATCTTTGTTTACCTCGTACTCCGTTCCTCTGCCTGGCTCGAGCGCAAACTGGGCAAGTCGGTCTTTTCGGTTTTACGCAGGGTGTTTGGGGTTATCCTGCTGGCTATTGCGGTGAAAATTTTTAAAGATAATGTCGGGTTCAGCATATGATCCGCATCTACACCGATGGTGCAGCACAAGGTAACCCCGGGCCCGGGGGTTACGGCACTATTCTCAAATTCAACAATCATGTAAAAGAACTAAGCCAGGGTTACCGGCTAACCACCAACAACCGTATGGAGTTGCTGGCCGTTATTGCCGGCCTGGAGGCCATCCGTAAAAAAGGTATACCCGTTACTGTGTATTCCGACTCCAAATATGTTGTAGAGGCTGTTAAACAGGGATGGTTGTGGAATTGGGAAAAAAAGGATTTTAAAAACAAAGCCAATCCTGATTTGTGGAAACGATTTATCCCGCTCTACCACACCTTCAAACCCAAATTTGTTTGGGTGAAAGGGCATGCGGGCCATCCGGAAAACGAACGCTGCGATGTACTGGCTGTTCAGGCGGCCAATTCAGGTGCCCTGCTGGTTGATGAAGCCTACGAGCAAAATGCCTCAGAATGATTTTTCTGTTTCGTTAAAGGCAATACCATGCCCCAGTAACTCCTTCAATATAGGAGCATAAATTTCAGGAACTACCGGAATCTGTACACCGGTTGTGCTGATTTTCCCTTCTACGACCAATCGTGCCGCAACGCCAAGCGGAAGACCAACGGTTTTTGCCATGGCCGTGTGTACATCGTCTTCTCCTTTTACTACCAGTGAAGATTGAATTTCATACCGCTTTCCATCTCGCTTATACACAAAACGGTGCCACATCACTACCATATCCTTATCGGACGGCTCCAGTTTCCACTTCTTGTTCAGGATATGCTCTGTAATCCGGGCGGGGGTTCCTTCTTTTAGCCCCACCAATTCATCCGAAAAAAAGCCGGACCAGTTCAGGCATTGCATTTCAACGCCATCAGAACGCAATAGAAACTGGCGAATAAGCTTTTCCTGGGGTGAACCTGGACCGCTGGCAAGAAACGTTTCTATGAAACTTCTATGCGTCATCCTGTCAACTCCCTGCATGGAATAACCGTCATCACAGCAGCCGAGTTGAACCAGCACATTCCATGCTTCACAAAATCCTTTGTACCGCAGGGTACCACGCACCATGGTCTTTATTCCCTGCAGGCCGTACGTATGTATATAGGTTAACGAATTGCGATTGGCATACCCTTCGAACTCGCCATGGCCGGGTACCTTAATGGCCGTTGTCCGCCTGAAGAGTTGCTGATACGGAATGTATTTAAACATACCGTCTTCCAGGTATTTAGCTACTCCCTGTCCGGCCATAACTACGTTGCGCGGGTTCCAGGTAAACTTATAGCGCCACGGATTTTCAGGATCGGTATCGGGTGCAATTAAACCACCCGTAAATGATTCAAATGATTCCGGTTTACCGTTCTGCTGCTTAATCCGATGGATAATATCCATGGCGCTCATGTGATCAATGCCCGGATCCAAACCGCATTCATTTAAGAACAGCAGCCGCTTCTTTTCAGCTTCGCGGTGAAAGGAGTTCATCTCATCGGAAACATAACTGGCCGTAAGCAAATGTTTACCGTAAGCCAGGCAATGTTTTGCTACAACCGTATGAAAGTGTGGTGGAAGAAGGGAAACAATTACATCAGCCGATCGTATCGCTTCTGCACTCTGCTCCTCATTTTCAATGGAAAAGCTAATGGCTTTACCCGCGCCTGAACCCTGAATGCGTTGCTGGGCAAGTTCCATCGACTGGTCGCCTACCCAAAGTGTGAACACGTTCTTACGTGCATAATTAAGCAGGTAAGCAATCAAAGCCGATGACGATCGCCCGGCACCTAACACCAGGATGGTTTTCATGCCGGTAAAGTAATTCAATTACCTGCTTGATAGAAGAGTACGATTTAAATTTTTATCTTTCTTTCCCTTTTCTCCGCTTCCTTATGAAAGAAATAACCGTCTTCAGCCATTTTGATGACCTGGATCAGGAATCAAAATACCTTGCTCACAAAGCGAAAGAAGCTGCCCATTTTGCACATGCCAATTACTCAAAATTCTGTGTTGGCGCAGCCCTGGTGCTGGAAGATGGAACCGTAATTACCGGAGCCAATTATGAAAATGCATCCTATCCGCTGAGCATGTGTGCCGAGCGTGTGGCTTTGTATGCGGCAGCAGCACAGTACCCGGAAAAGCGCATAGTTAAACTTGTTGTGGTGGCGAAACGGAGGGGCGGCAAAGATCTGGTTCCGGCAACCTCCTGCGGAGGCTGCCGGCAGGTAATCCTTGAGTTTGAAACTAACCAGAAAAAACCCATTGCCCTTATCATGCAAAATGAAAATCACCAATGGATTATGGCCTCCTCGGCAGCCAACCTGTTACCCTACTCCTTTACAAAACAAAATCTGGACGGCCACGGTAAAAAATGATCGGCATTTGGCCGTTTAGCACCTCCTTAATTTTTGTTTATTTGCCCCCATGAAGGGCCTTAAAAACCTCACCCTGGCTCATGCCAGCATACTGGCCGGTTTAGTTTTATTCCTGGTCATCGCACTGCAGATGTTCTGGATTCATACTAAATTTTCAGACATCCTCGGTGTACAGCATCAAATTGACTATACCCGTAAACTGCAAGTACAGGTACATCAGATTTTCCTCCACCGAAGTTCAGTTGATAAAACTGACCGACTGATACAACTGACCAAAGCTGATAAGGCATTTGCCTTATTAAAACAAGGAGGCCGCATTTCCGGCACCCAAACTGTATTGCCACCCATTCAGCGTTTGCCCGCTATTACTCTCGACCGGCTGCTGACCGACTGGCCTGCTTTCCAGGCATTGATTGCCTCTGCAACAGACACCCTGCAACTGGAAGCGCATACCCAGGTGTTGCTCGAATGGTTTGATAAACTCATCACGGACTTTACTAACGAAGAGAGCAAACTAAAAAATTCCGCTGCCTGGGCCATAGCCACTGCATTGATAGCAGATGGTTTGATTATCGGATTGCTTATTGTCCTTTTCCAAAGAGCCATTATTAAACCCCTGCGGCTAATGGCAACCAACACCGCCAATCACAATCACACCCAAAACACCGCGGTGAACGAAATTGGTGCGGTTGCCCGACAAATCAACGAGGTAGTCGAAAACCTGCGCGATGCTTCAGATTTTGTCAAAGAAATTGGTGAAGGAAACCTTACCAAAGATTATAAAGAACTGGAGCCAAACTACGAACCCGGAAAAAACAAACTGGCTGATTCGCTCATTGCCATGCAGCAAAAGCTGATCGCCATGAGTGATGAAGAACAAAAACGTAAATGGGCCAATGAAGGCCTGGCCCGGTTTGTTGATATTCTGCGTTCATCAGCCAATAACCTGAACCAACTGGGCGATAAAATCATCTCGGCACTGGTACAATACACCGGCTCAAACCAGGGAGGGCTTTACGTATTGAATGAAGATGACCCGCAACATCCTTACCTTGAACTCATTTCACTGTTTGCCTTCAACATTAAAAAACATCAACAACAAAAAGTAAAACCAGGCGAAGGACTTCTCGGCCAAACGTACCTTGAAAAGGAAACGGTTTACCTGAAAGAAATTCCGGAAGACTACGTGCGCATTACCTCCGGGTTGGGTGATGCCAATCCAAAAGCGCTACTGATTGTTCCTTTAAAAATTGATGAGGTTGCTTACGGCATGGTGGAACTTGCCTCCTTTCGCGAATATCAACCACACGAAATTTTGTTTGTAGAAAAGCTGGGTGAGGCCATTGCCAGTACATTGGCATCGGTTAAAGCCGCACAAAATAACCGCAAACTACTGGAAGAAAGTCGCCTGACCACCGAAGCCATGCGGGCACAGGAAGAAGAAATGCGCCAAAACATGGAAGAACTTACCGCCACCCAGGAAGAAATGCAGCGCGTAATGAAAGAAGCTCATCAAAAGGAAACCTACCTGAGCAACCTGATGAACGCCACCACCGATGCCTTTGTAGCCATTGGCCGCGACTACCGCGTGGTGCTGCGTAACAATGCACCGCTGTTCGATGAGTTTATACGTTCAGGTATTCCGTACGAAAAAGGGTATTATGTGTTAAGCCTGTTCAAGGAAGAAGAACTTGAGTATCACAAAGCTATTTATGACAAGGTGTTTAGCGGCCAAACCCTGCGTGTTGAAAAAGAATATTTCGGCCGGCCCTATTCGGTTAACTACAAACCCTTGCTTGCTCCGACTGGTGAAATAATCGGGGCGGCCATTTATGCCCACGATCTGAGTGACCAACAGGCAATGGAAAACCGCCTGAAAAACCTGGAGCAGCAACTCGCCTCTGCACCCGCCACCGATAATACCCTTGTAGAATTAGAAAAGACATTCCGTGTTAACCTGGAGGCTTTAAAGATTACGCAGGAAACCCTTCGCAACAAACCCCTCTGAGCAGCCAATACCTCCCTGCACGTAATCAAGGCAAGAAGGTAATTTTCGGCAAATCCGCATGAAATCGCTAAATTTCAAGCCCTGATACCTTAATCCGGCATTGGGGAAGCTTCAATTGACGTTTGATCCCGCGCATTCAACACATGTAAGATTTTGAAGATAAATGGGACGGTAAGCAATGCCTGGTCAATTATTTTTGAAGCCCTGTAACATAACCAAAGAACCTCTCCATGCAGGACATTGACATTGCCGACCTGAAGCGGATTTCGGAGCTGATTTACCAGAAACACGGCTACGACTTCCGTAATTACGCCATGTCCTCCTTTAAGCGGAGGGTGCTTCGGATTATGGACCTGAAGCGATTTACGGTCGACTCCCTCATCCGCAAACTAAACGACTCACCCGATTTCATCCATGAATTCCTTGACGAGCTTACCGTTAATGTAACCGAAATGTTCCGCGACCCGGGCTTTTGGCGGATTATACGCGAAGAAATCATCCCCGGCATCCTGCTTAACCACAAGCAGTTTAAAATATGGCATGCCGGCTGTTCATCAGGCGAAGAGGTACTCTCCATGGCCATTCTTCTCAAAGAAATGGGCATTCACCAAAACGTTCAGATTTACGCTACCGACCTGGATACCACCATCCTTGAGCGCGCCAAAGCAGGTACTTATTCCATAAAAAATATGGAGCTCAACGAAAAGAACTACATCCGCTTTCAGGGTGCCGGCTCCTTAAAAGACTATTACCGCGAAGAAAACGGGCAGGCTGTTTTTACCAAGGAACTATTGAGCAACGTTACCTTTCGGAAGCACGACCTGGTGCTGGGTGAAATCTTCAATAAGTTCGATCTCATCCTGTGTCGCAATGTGATGATCTACTTTAACCAAACGTTGCAAAACGATGTGCTGAAAAAATTTCATGAAAGCTTATTTAAATACGGCTACCTCGCCATCGGATCAAAAGAATCACTCATCTGGTGCGATTATGCCAACCGCTTTATCGTGGTGAATAATGAAGAAAAGGTTTATAAGAAAATAAAAGACTAACCGAAGTTGCTTACGGCTCATGAATAAGTTCAACCTAAATAACAGCTACAAAGCCGTTGTTGTCGGTGGGTCAGCAGGCAGCTTCCAGGGGGTGGTTAAAATCCTCTCCCAATTGCCAAAAGGATTTCCCCTGCCCATCATCATGTGCCTGCACCGGCTTAAGCATGTGCGCCATGGTTTTGTAGAGGCGTTATCATTAAAAAGCGTTGTGCAGGTAACTGAACCATACGACAAGGAAACCATTAAGCGGGGAGGTGTTTACCTGGCACCGGCTAATTACCACCTGTCCATTGAGTTGGGGAACTACTTTTCGCTTTCCACCGAAGAAATGATGAACAACTCACGGCCTGCCATTGATATTACGCTGAGCACCTGCGCTTACGTGTTTAAGGATAAACTGATTGGCATCCTGCTTTCTGGCGCCAATAAAGATGGTGCCCAGGGAATGAAACAAATAAAGGACCGGGGCGGGTATACCATTGTGCAGGAACCGTCCGAATGTATGATTGAGACCATGCCTAAAGCGGCAATGGCGGTAACACAAATCGACAATGTTTTAAAAGTTGATCAGATTGTTGAATTTTTAAAAGAACTAGATAAGCAGTACAGGCAATGAAGATTACAGCGCAGCACATCAGCATGACATTGGCAACCTTCTTTATGGTTGGGCTTGTCCTTGCCTTTTATACCTTATTCCAGTCCGAAGCACAAGGCATACCCAACAGATTTTATTTTTTACTCGGCATCTCTTCAGTTATAGGGGCTGCAGCACTGGTTATGGCGTTAACCAGCCGGAATGAACTGGTCGTTTACAGGGAACGATTAAAAAACGATAATGAAGCAAATCAAGGCAGCAGCGATACAACCCGTAAAACAATTTCAGTTGATACCGTAAAGGCAGCCGTGAAACAAGCCGGTAAACCCGAAGAGGCGATGCAAAGCGGTTTATCAGCCATTTGCAAACAACTGGAAGCAGGCCAGGGGGCTTATTATCACATAGAAACCAAAGAAGATAAAAAATTTGCTGTGTTAAAGGCCGGCTTTGCGCTCACTCTTGCCGAAGGAAGCAACACGGAGTTCGAAGCGGGCGATGGACTTATCGGACAAGCCGCAATAACCGGACAAACCCTGTACCTTGATGAAGTACCTGAAGGTTATATAAAAATTATCTCTGGCCTGGGAAGCTCATCACCACGGTATGTGTTGATTGTTGCCGCAAAAACCAACAACCAGGTAACCGGAGTAATCGAGTTAGCAACGTTTACGGCCATTACCCCCGATCAGAGAAAGTTTGTTGAAGAAGCTGCTTCAATAATAGCAGCGAAATTATCAGGTAAATAATGTGAAGCTGTAGGTTTATGTTGAAAGGAATAAAAGTTAGCACGAAGATTACAATTCTTGTAATGGTTATCTCACTGGTAGCCGTAAGCGCCATTGGCTTTTTTACTTTCGAGTTTAATCAAAAAGCCAACCGGGACAAATTCATATACACACTTACGGCTCTTACCGAGATCCGTGCCGACCTGATGAATACCTTTCTCGCAAGGAAAGCAAGTGAGCTAAGCGTACTTGAGCAATCGCGGGATTGGGGAACCATTGATGAACTCGGAGAAGACAGCCGCTTTGGCTTCGATGAACTGTACCTTGTTTCGAAATCAGGGGCTATTCAGTTTTCTACTGACAAAGCGTACGAGGCAGGCAAAATTTTTACCGACCCTGACGGTTCAAGCTTTGCGCAGGCCCAAAATGGTGTTCACTTCAGTTCGGTATTCAAAGAGAAGAGCACTTACTACCTGTACGGCCTTGCACCGGTTAGTTCATCTTCTGGTGATCAACTTCTTATCGCCAGAATCAATCTGAATGAAGTGTTTAAAACCCTTACCGACACTAAAGGATTTGGAAACAGCGGTGAAGTTATTTTTATCAAACAGGATAATTCCAACAAAAAAATTCTGCTTACAAGCCCGCTTCGATTTGACCCCAACGCAGCCATAAAGATCTTCAACCCTGATGATCCCTTCGTTCAGGGAATTACCCGCATCATGGCGGGTACAACCGGAGTTATTTCCGGAAAAGACTACCGCGGTACCCCTGTTTATTATACGGGCAAAACCCTGGCTCTTCCCGGTTGGGCCGTGATCGGAAAAATAGATACAGCCGAAGCCGATGGCGATGCAGCAGGACTCCTCCGTATTTATCTGTATACCGGTATATGCATTGTACTCCTCGCCACACTGCTCACCATGATGTTCTCCCGTTCGCTTACACGGCCGTTAAATACCACGCGCTCGATGTTGGGCATGGTAGCCGAAGGCGTGTTACCGGAAAATCTGGAGATACAAAGCCGTGACGAATTCGGGCAGATAACCGAAAAAGTGAACCACCTGGTAAGCTCACTCAAGAACAAAGCCGAATTCACCCAGCGCATTGGTGAAGGCAAGTACGATACCCAATTTGTTCCCGAAAGTGAAAATGATCTGTTAGGGTTGTCGCTTATTAGCATGCGCGATAACCTCATCGAAAACGAAAGGCGCGATAACGAGCGTAACTGGATTGTGCGGGGCGTGGCGGAGATCAGCGAAATTCTCCGTTTACACGACTCACTCAATACCCTTGGCGATGACGTGATCCGGTTTATCCTTGAGAAAATAGGCGCTATCCAGGGTGCCTTCTATGTTGTTAATGACGAAACCGGTGGCGAGCCGCTCATCGAAATGCGGGCCAGCTATGCGTACGGTCGTAAAAAATACCTTCAAACAAGTTTCCGGTTTGCCGAAGGACTGGTAGGCCAGGCAGCTGTCGAAAAAGATTCGGTTCTGCGCACGGAAATCCCTGACGACTACGTAACCCTCACTTCGGGCATCCTTGGAGAGCAGCGACCAACATGTATTCTTATTGTACCGCTGATTACCAATGAAGAAGTCTATGGAGTACTGGAGTTTGCCGGCCTGAAGCGTTTCGATTCATCGCAGGTAAAGTTTGTTGAAGAACTGAGCCTTATCCTTGCCCGAACCATTTTCAACATCAAGGTTAATGAGCGCACCCGCAGGTTGCTGGAAGAATCGCAGGCCATGAGCACGGAACTTAAGGAAAAGCAGGAAGTGCTCCGGCAAAATGCCGAAGAGATGCAGGCTACCCAGGAAGAACTGGAGCGCACCAACCGCGAACTCGAGCACCAGGTTGAAGAAGTGAACCGAACACAAAAGCGCATGCAACTGCTGCTTGAAAACGCTTCGGAAGTCATTACGATCTACGAAGAGGACGAGACCATCCGGTACATCTCCCCTTCGGTAGAGACCATCCTCGGCTATGGACAAAAAGAGCTGATCGGCCGGAGTGATTTGAATAATGTACATGCCGACCATCGCGAAATTTTTAACGGGCTGTTCAGAAAGATGAAAGAAAACCCGGATGAAAAAGTTACGGTTCAATTCGAGTATAAAACCAAAGACGGCAACTACATCTGGATTGAGGCCACCGGAACAAATTGCATGTCGAACCCGGCTATTCATGGCTTCATCCTCAACTCCCGCGACATTACTGAACGGAGAAGAGCCGAACAGGAGCAACGTATGCGAAGCAAGATGCAGGCGCTTTCGGAAAACTCACCCGACCTGATAACCCGCCTCGAGGATGAAGCCATATCCTACATTAACCCGGTTATAGAATCCTACACCGGCAAGAGTCCGGGCATGTTCCTGAACCGAAAAGTTAAGGAGGTTGAACTGGATAAATCCGTGCTGGATACCTGGCTTAGCATTGTTGAGCAGGTAAACGCCACAGAAAATACGGTAGCCACCGAAATGGATTTTCCCTCAGAACTGGGTAAGCGTGTAATGCAAGTGAATGCCATTCCGGAATTTGATGAAACCAACAAGGTGGAATCCGTGCTGGTGGTTTCGCACGATATCACCGAACGGAAAATGATTGAACTGGAGATCCAGGCGAAGAACAAAAAAATTACGGAGAGTATTAATTATGCCAAGCGCATTCAAACGGCCATCCTGCCCAATACACGACTGATCAACCGCTTCCTGCCCGACTCCTTTATATTATACAAACCCCGCGATGTGGTGAGTGGTGACTTCCCCTGGTTTATGCAGGTGAAGGATGACATTTACATTGCCGCGGTTGACTGTACCGGCCATGGTGTGCCGGGTGCCTTGCTGTCGTTAATCGGGTACTTCCTGCTGAACGACATTGTGCGCAGCCGGAAGATTACCGACCCAGGCGTTATCCTTGACTTACTCGATGAAGGCGTAACAAAAACGTTGCGTCAGGATGAAGACGCTTCTACCAAAGACGGTATGGACATTGCCCTGTGTAAAATAAACATGCACACCCGCGAAGTGGAGTATGCCGGTGCACACCGCCCGCTCTATATTATGAAAAGCGGCCTGATGGAAGAAGTGAAGGGCAACAAATTCCCCATAGGGGGAGGTATTTTTAAGAACCAGACCAATTTTACCAACACCAAAATTAAACTGGAAAAAGGCGATTCCATCTACTTCAGTTCCGATGGCTTCCCCGACCAGTTTGGCGGTCCTGAAGGCCGAAAGTTTGGCCCCAAGAAAACACGGGAAATTATTGAGCGGGTGCATACCCGATCTATGCGTGAGGCAGCGGCTGTGTTTGATGCCGAATGGGAGGCCTGGCGGGGGGATACCCGGCAAACCGATGATGTGTTACTTATTGGAATAAAATTTTAGATGTATGAAAATCATTGATTTTCAAAAATCTGAATAGCCGTTTTTGATGCAAAACTTAATAAATTCGAAACCTCAAATAGCCTACTGAAAT
Source organism: Cyclobacteriaceae bacterium (assembly GCA_046294915.1). GTDB lineage: Bacteria > Bacteroidota > Bacteroidia > Cytophagales > Cyclobacteriaceae > UBA2336. Next base: position 36,388 of record JBKBOE010000005.1, read on the forward strand.
GAATTTTATCTACGATCTGCACCGAACCATGATGTCGCAGAAACTGATTCTGGTGTACCAGGGTGATTTCACCCAGGAGAGCACCAAATCCATACTGGCCATGGCCGAGCGAAATCTTGACTCTTCAGGAGAAGAGTCAAGTATTAAACGAAAAGTGTTCAATGTAATGGTTGAATCATTACAAAATATTGTAAAACACAGCGATGAACTGGTTGATGGCCACACGCGCAGCCATGCCGCTATCTTCCTCATCGGTAAGGAGGCCAACCGCTACTCCATTATGAGCGGTAACCCCATTCGTAAAACGAATGTTGATAAACTCAAAGCAGCACTCGATCGGATAAACAGCCTGGACAAAGACGGCCTGAAAGATTTATACAAGGAAATCATTAAAAATACCACGATTTCCGAAAAAGGAGGTGCCGGTTTAGGATTTGTAGATATGGCCCGAAAATCAGGCTCCAAACTGGAGTTTTCATTTCCCGAAATGAATGCCGACTACTGCTTTTTCTGCTTAAAAGTAAATGTGCCCCGCGAAGCAGCCGAAAATTAATGTTGAACGTTTTAAAATAATTGATCATGGAAATACTTAATCTGGAAGGAACTGAAGATACCCCGAAAATTATCCTGGATAAAAAGAATGGAATCTTTGAAATATCCGGTCGTTCATTGCCTGAAGACTCGGCCGAATTCTATCGCCCGGTGCTGGAGTGGATAAAAAACTATGGTGCTGATCCTAACCCCACCACCGATTTTGTTTTCAAACTCGAATACTTCAATACGGCATCCTCTAAACTCATCCTGGATGTACTTTCTGCTTTGGAAGACATCAAGAGCATAAAGGTTATATGGTATTACCACGAAGATGATGAAGATATGGAAGAAGCCGGGCAGGAATTTTCTGAACTGGTTGAAATACCCTTCGAATTCAAAACCTACTAACCTTCGGCACCCACTGGGCAATAATCCCATACTGAATGAGTGAAGAAATTCTCAAAGCGCTAACCCAGCTTTTTGCCATCATTACCAAACAGGATGGCGGAGTAAGCGCCAATGAGCGCCAGTATGTAATTACCTTCTTTCAGACAGAATTGGATCAGGATTCACTGAAGGAATACCTTGCCCAGTATGATGAACAGTCAGGATACGGAAAGACAACCGAAGGCGGAGCCAAATTAACCAGTGTTAAAGAGTCCGTACGCGTACTGGGTATTTGCAAAAAAATCAACAAAACACTCACCCAAAAACAAAAGGTTGTTGTATTGATCAAGCTGCTGGAACTGGTTGCTACCGACAAGAACTTTTCAGCACAACGCATGGAAATTATAAACACTGTTTCAACGGTGTTTAACATTGAGCCTGAAGAGTACAAACTCATCGAGGATTTTATCACCGCTACTGACCCCCATTCCCTCAATCATCCCGATATTCTGATTGGAAACAGTGAAGAAAAAGCCGAACCGGGCAGGCGTAACAAGCATGTGCACATTCACATTACAGGCACTCTGGTGTGTATGCGCGTACGCAGTGTAGACATGTACTATGTAAAGTATGCCGGTGAAGAATCAACCCTGATGAACGGCTTCATCATGCAGCCGAACAGGGTCTACCTGTTTTCACATGGAAGCACCATAAAAACCCAGGCCGGTGATGCACTCTACTACAGCGATATCATTGCTGACTTTAATGAGGAAATAAAAACCACCAAACTATCCTTTAATGCAATCATTGAAGAGTTCCGGTTTCCGAATGGCACCATAGGCTTACGCAATGTAAACGTATCGGAAGGACCGGGCAGGCTAATCGGCATTATGGGAGCCAGCGGAGCAGGTAAAACTACCCTGCTCAACGTTATGGCCGGCCTGGCCAAACCCTCCATTGGCAAAATTCTTATAAATGGGTTCGACATTTTTGCGGAGAAAGAAAAAATTCACGGTGTAATCGGTTACGTATCGCAGGATGACCTGTTGATTGAAGAACTTACCGTTTACCAAAACCTGTATTACAACGCCAAGCTATGCTTCGCCCACTTCACAGAAGAACAGATTCACCAGCGGGTAATGGAGGTGCTCGAAAACCTTGGGCTTGACCAGCGCAAAGATCTGAAAGTAGGTAACCCGTTGGAAAAGACCATTAGCGGTGGGCAGCGCAAGCGGCTCAACATTGCACTGGAGCTCATTCGGGAACCCGCCATCCTTTTCCTGGACGAACCCACATCGGGACTTTCTTCGCGCGACTCTGAAAACGTAATTGACCTGCTCAAAGAACTCTCCTTGAAAGGCAAATTGATTTTTGTGGTCATTCACCAGCCTTCGTCTGACATTTACAAAATGTTCGACAAGATGATTATTATGGATACCGGAGGCTACCCTGCATACTATGGCCCTCCGGTGGAAGCGGTGACTTACTTCAAAAAATCAACCCTGCAGGTTGACAGCAACCGCGGCCAGTGCGAAACCTGTGGCAATGTTAACCCGGAGCAAATCTTCAACATCATCGAGGCCAAAGTGGTAGATGAATACGGACAGCCCACCAACAAACGAAAAATTACGCCCACGCAATGGCATGAGTGGTACATCGAACGCTTCCGGTTAAACAAAGTTGAAGATGTAAAAGAGGAGCCTCCTCATTCGTTAAACCTGCCGAACAAAATCAGGCAGGCCATAATTTTTGCAACACGGGACACGCTCTCAAAACTCAGCAACAAGCAGTACCTTTTAATTAACATGCTGGAAGCCCCGTTGCTGGCATTAATTCTGGCCTTTATCATCAAGTACAAGAGCGCTCCCGGGGGAAAGGAATACCTCTTCCGGTTTAACGACAACTTCCCAGCTTTTATCCTTATGAGCATTGTGGTTGCGCTTTTTATGGGATTAACCGTTAGCGCTGAAGAAATTATACGCGATCGGAAAATTCTTAAAAGAGAGTCATTTCTTAATCTGAGTTGGAACAGCTACCTGGCATCTAAACTCACCATTCTCTTTACCCTGTCTGCCATTCAAACACTCATGTTCGTTTTAATCGGCCATTTGATTCTGGAGGTTGAATGGAGGATGATCCTGCCGTTCTGGATTGCCCTGTTCTCGGTTTCCTGTATGGCCAATGTACTGGGCCTCAATATTTCATCAGCCTTCAACTCGGCTGTAACGGTATACGTAATGATTCCCTTGCTGCTCATCCCCCAAATGATTTTAAGTGGCTTGCTTTTCCGTTTCGACAAACTCAATAACATCATCAGTTCAAAAGACAAAGTGCCGCTTGTTGCAGATTTTATGGCATCACGGTGGGCTTTTGAAGCGCTAACGGTTCATACCTTCATCAATAATTCCTACGAAAAGCCATACTACAGTTACGAAAAAATCGAGTCGCAGGCTGACTTCAGGGCATCGTATCTTGCAGACGAACTCGAAAAAAAACGGAAACTCATTGAAGACAATATTGGATCTGCCAATGATTCTGTAAGAAAGCAACTGGCCAGCGATCTGGAAATTATCCGAAAAACCCTTAAGGATGATTACTTTAAACGTGGTCTTGAACAGATCAACCTTGAAGAACCCTGGACGCTTGCCGTATTTACTCCTTCTTTCAACAAAACCCTTGAAGAATTTCTGTTGGCCTACCGCAGGTTTTACCAGGAGGCCTACAACAAAGCGGTGGCCTATCGTGAGCAGATTATTTTCAAAAAAGAAAACGAAGAGGGTTCAGGTTATCGCCAGAACGAATTCAAAAACAGCTATTACAACGAAAGCCTTGCTGATCTTGTAAAAAATGTTTCAGCAAAAAACCGGATCATGGAGTATAATGGCCAACTTATCCAGCAAATCAATCCGATATTCATCGACCCGAAGCCATCGGGTTTATTGAACTACAGAACGCACTTCTTTGCGCCAAAGAAATTCTTTTTAGGTATCGAGTTCAGCACCTTTGCCTTCAACCTGTTGGTGATATGGGGTATGGCATTTATCTTCTATATCACCCTGTATTTCGAATTGCTTCGAAAGTTTGTGGATTTGTTCAGTAAAGTAAACTTATCGAAGAAAAAATAGCAGGCGTGTACGGTTTTGGTCGGGAATGCTGAATTTTTAACTTTGTAAACGCTTAATTTTAGGCATATGAAAATTCTAAACAGTGTACTGATTCTGGCTATTCTAACAGCTTGCGGATCAGGCAAAAAATCGGATGAACAAGCCTTTATGGAAAGTCTTGATTCAACCAAACTAACGGGACCATCCATCTCGGAGGCTGTAATTGGCGATATCCTTCAGCAGATTCCCAGCCCGCTGGAAATCTCAGTACTGCTTAAAGAATCGGGCAAAAAGTACAATGTCAATTACCTGAACTCGGTCGATAATTTGCCTAAATACAACAGCAATTATAAAAAGGCACTCAATCTTGGAATTTATGGTACCGATTTGGGATATACCAATATCTATGAACAAAACCAGGATGGTGTTAAATTCATGTCATCCATCAAAAGCCTTGCAGATGGCCTTAATATTGGCCAGTTTTTTGATATTGAGACCATTGGCCGATTGGCCACAAACAGCAAAAATCTGGATTCACTTTTGCTAATAACTACCCAAAATTTTAACAACATAAACCATTACCTGCAAACCCAAGGGCGGGCCAACTTAAGTGTGTTGCTGCTAACAGGCGGATGGCTTGAAGCCATGCACATTACCTGTAATGTGGCCGCGCTTGACCCGAATAACAAAGAGTTGCAGGAAAAAATTGGAGAGCAAAAGGTAATTCTGGAAAACATTATGCTGTTGCTGAGTTTTTACAAAGAAGTTGATCAAAATATGGCAGCATTGCTTAACGACATGGAAGAGCTAAAAAAGGCCTTCGATAAGGTGAACATCACCTATACGTATAAAGAATCAACTTTTGAAGTGGTTAACGGAGTAATGGTAATTAAGGACAACAGTTCCACCACAATCGACATTACACCAGAAGATATAACCTCTATAAGAACTATAACAGGAAACATCAGAAATAAGATTATTAGCTAAGAATCCGACAACCTATGAAAAAAGTAATCATTCTTGCCTTGTCGCTTTTTATCGTCTCTGCCGATGCCGGTGCCCAATGCAATTCAGAGAATTTTTCGAATCAGTGCATTCCGAAACTTGCATCGGGCTTTAACTTCCTGAAAAGTTATAAAATAGACGGAACCAATGGCGCAAAGGATAAAGTGGAGTATTCCTATGTTTTTACAAAAGGAACTCAATACATGATCAACATTTGTGCAGCGGCCCAGCCAACCGATGGCATTGTAGTAACCTTATACGACTCCAACAGAAATAAGGTAGCTACCAGTAAAATCAACGGACAATACATTGCAGCTATTGCCTACCCGTGCAACGCCACGGGTATTTACTACATCCAATACACGTTTGATGGCTCCTCGACATATTGCGGAGGAAGTGCTTTAGGATTTAAAAGGTAAACTGATTTTAACCCCTTAATAAAACCCCTGCTTATCAGTCAGGGGTTTTTTCTTATTTCCCATCGGATATGGAACATACACTGCATTTTCCTTTCAAGGCGAGGTACGAAAAGATTGGCGAAATTACTGCAGCTACAAAAAATGTGTGGTTCGTCCTTCATGGATATGGCCAACTGGCGCAATACTTTATTAAAAAGTTTAATATCCTCGTTAATCCCCAAACCTGTGTTGTTGCCCCTGAAGGACTTTCAAGGTTTTACGTGGAAGATTTATCCACCCATGCACGCACCGGCAATACTCGTGTTGGTGCAACATGGATGACCCGCGAAAACCGATTGACCGATATAGAAAACTATTGCGAATACCTTACCGCTATTTATAAAACAGAAGTTGAAAAGCATCCGGATGTTCGGGTAACGCTGCTCGGGTTTTCACAGGGAGCCGCAACCGCATCACGCTGGGCACTGGATGACCGCATTAATTTCCACCGGCTTATTTTGTGGGCCGGGATTATTCCGCCTGATATGAACTTTGAAAAAGGCAGAAACGTATTGTCCGGAAAAGAATTTGTTATGGCATACGGTACTCGCGATCCGTGGATTACCCAAGATCGAATTCAGGAGATGAATGATCTTACATTAAAACTTGGAATACAGCCCAGGCTTGTTTCCTATGATGGCGCACACGATATTGATGAGAAGGTGTTACTTCATCTTACTGCTTCTTAACCAGAGTAGCCGATGCCTGTGCAGCAGGGAGTATTACCACATCGGCAAGCACTACGTGGGCCGGGCGTGTTAAAACAAATAAAATCAAGTCAGCTATATCGTCTGGCCTCAAGGGCTGGTATCCTTGATATACCTGCGAAGCCCTGGCTTCATCTCCTTTAAAACGAACCAGCGAAAACTCGGTTTCAACAAGCCCGGGATGAATGCCCGTAACCTTTATGCCCTCTGCATTCAAATCCATGCGCATTCCCTTTGTCAGGGCATCAACGGCAAACTTACTGGCACAATACACATTTCCATTCGGGTAAACTTCCTTCCCGGCAATGGAACCGATGTTAATAATATGGCCGGCTTTTCTGCTTGCCATTGAGGGGATAACACATTGTGAAACATACAGCAACCCTTTCACATTAATGTCAATCATGGCATCCCAGTCATCCTGCCTGCCGGTTTGAATCGGGTCAAGTCCATGAGCATTTCCCGCATTGTTGATAAGCACATCAATAGCTTGCCAATTATCAGGCAACGAATGAATGGCGGCCTGAACTTCTTCTGACTTGCGCACATCAAATGAGAGGATTTTAACTTCCGTTAACTTGGCCAGTTCACGTTCAAGTGTTTGTAGCCTGTCTACTCTTCTTCCGCAGAGGATCAATCGGAATGGATGTCGGGCAAGAAGCTGAGCTACTGAAAGGCCGATTCCTGAGGTTGCCCCGGTTATTAAAACGGTTCGCTTTGTCATTGAAACAGGAAGTAAATATTAATGGTATTCGTGGTTATTTGCTTAAGTGGCTTCCCGTAAATATTATCCGGATTATCCAGGACGTTATAAACACCTCTTGAAAACCGGATTTCAGGCGAAAGCTTAAACAGCGGAAAATATAAATCAAAGCCCAGGCCAGCTTCCAGACTTAAATTAAAACTGGTAATCTCAAGACTGTTGGTAACATTCTCGATTTCTTTTTTGCCCGAAGCCTCTATACCCGGACGAAAACCGCCAACCATATACATTCTGATATTTCCCCTTCGCATCGATTTATACTTTACCAGTACAGGAAACTCCACCATAGTTGTTTCCACCAACTGATTTGCCTGTTGCCCGTTTGTAAACCGGTAGGTTAATGAATGTTCATAAAATCCTACCGTAGGCGTTATCCGTAAATCGAGAAACTCATGAGCACGGTAGTTCACAATGAAACCCAGTGAAAAGCCGGGCTTCCATTCCGGTTCAACCGAATGAAGGGTATCCATAGTGGGCGTTACAAATTCATCGGAGTACTTTATCTGGTACATTGTAGTGTGTAAGCCGATAAGAAATCCGTAACTGATCACCCGGCTCTCATCGTAGTTCGGATTGTTTTTACGGGCCCAAAGAAAGCCCTGTGCCTGGAGTGATCCGGTTACGAGGAACAATACCGCAAGGGTAATTATTTTCGGGCCGAATAAATTGAACTGATGCCGAATGTTACAGGCTTGCATGCCGATTCTTTATATCCAAGGTTTGTTAAGATAGCCAGAAAATCATCACCATCAGGAAAAGCTTCAACTGATTCAGGCAAATAGGTATAGGCGGCTTTATCCCGTGATATCAGCCGACCGAGTTTCGGAAGGATGAAATTGAAATAAAAATTATACACCTGCTTAAACGGAAACCGCTTTGGGCGTGAAAACTCAAGAACGACCAGCATGCCTCCCGGCCGTAACACCCGCCTGATTTCCGAAAGGCCACGGTTAACATCGTCAAAGTTCCTCACTCCGAATCCAACGGTTACCGCATCAAACTTATTTTCTTCAAAGGGAAGATTTTCTGAATCACCGCTTAACAATTCAATTTTGCCATCGTACCCCTTTGTAGCCAATTTTCTTCGGCCAACATTCAACATGCCTTCTGAAATATCTATACCAATAACTTTCTCGGGGTTAATGCGAAGGGCCTGAATGGCAAAATCGCCTGTGCCTGTGGCCACATCCAATATTACCTTTGGCTGAATTGGGCGGAGCATATTAACGGCTTTCTTTCGCCAGCCTTTGTCAATTCCCAGGCTTAAAAAATGGTTAAGAAAATCGTACCGGTGACTGATGTTATCGAACATCCTGGCCACCTGCTCCTTTTTTGCTGATTTATCTTCTTTGTAGGGAACAACTTTCATGCATCCGTTTTGCTTTGAATAACAACAAAACGGGGCAAGTTGCTAAGAAATTCCAGTAATTAAAAAAGGCTGCCGGAACCGGGCGCTAATGAATACCCGTTAATTGCCAAGTACTTTAAATTCAACCCTGCGGTTAAGCTCCCGGCCTTCGGCCTCATCATCATTGCTGGCTAATGGTTTCGTTTTCCCATAACCAACAGCGGTAATTCTTCTTGGATCTATGCCCTTTTTGGTTAGAAAATCTTTTACAGCCTCGGCCCTGCGCTGTGATAATAGCTTATTGTAAGCTGCCGTTCCAACGGCATCGGTATGGCCGGCAATTTCAACTTTCAAGCCCGGATTTTCTGCCATCATCCGTTCCAGTTTGTTTAACTCGGTATATGACTCGGTTTTAAATGTTGCCTTATCAAAATCGAAATAAATATTCCGCAATACAGATACTACACCGGTGGTTAGCTTGCGCAATTCAACCGTTCGGGTAACGGTTCGCTCTTGATCAGAAACACCATCCAACCGAACATTTTGATTGACAAATGCATAACCTTCCAACTCAACTGATAACCGATAATCCTTTGTTTCTTCTGATCGGATGAGGAACTCCGTTGTTCCGGATTCACCAGATGAACCCGCCACAACAATATTGTCGCGGAGTCCCTGCAAGCGAACTTTTGCATTAAGTGACTGGTTGGTGGCAATATCGACTACCTTTACCAGATAACGCAGCGGATATTTTTGTTTTACTTCTTCAACTACTACATCGGGTAATGGGTCAGGCTCTTTAGCCGCAACCACTTCGGGTATTGTAATCATAAAGATGTCGTCATACCCCAGTCCGTCTTCGCGTACTGATGAATAATACGCCCGCTTACCATCTTTGGTGCTTACAAAATAGATGTCATTGTCCGGTGTATTAATGGGGTAACCCAGGTTTTCGGGCTCACTCCACTCGTTGGTTGCTTGATCAAAAACAGATTTGTAAATGTCAAATCCGCCCATTCCCTTTCTGCCTTTCGAACTGAAGTAAAGTGTTTTTCCGTCATAATCAATAAAGGGCCCGTCATCATCATATTCAGTATTTATTTTAGGGCCCATGTTTTTAACGTTGGACCACTCTCCTTTTGCATCTTTTGTGGCTCGGTATATATCCAGCCCACCGTATCCGCCAGGTCTGTTGCTGGAAAAGTAAAGCGTTTTTTCATCCGAGGAAATGGTGATTGATTTTTCCTCGTAAGATGAATTGATAATTCCCGGAAGCGGAACCGGGGCTCCCCAAACACCATTTGCCTGGCGATCGCTGTAATAAATGTCGCCTCCACCTTCATCGGTATAAATAAACAGGGTTTGTCCATCGGCCGATAAAGCAAGATTGGAGTCATGATACGGAGTATTGATCGGTGAGCCAATGTTTTCAGCAGGCTGCCACCGGCCGTTAACTTTTCGTGCAATGAAGATGTCTTCAAAGGGTTTATTATCCAGATCCACATTTTGGTTCATATTGCCATCGCGTCTGCGCGAGGTGAAGATTACCTGGTCTTCACTTTCATTGAATACGGGTGCATAGTCGTCCCATTCAGAGTTAATTTCGCGGCCTATGTTTACAATAGAAAAGCTTTTTGGATTAGCTACATATTCCTTGCCGTTTTCGCACTCGTAAATGGCGCGATCAACTACTGCAGGACTTACCCGATCATTTCCCAGGTAGTTTGGTCGTTTGGCCAGGCGTTGCTTATAGCGGTTATAAAAATCAATGGCTTTGTCGAACTCAAGGCCATACTGATAACTCTGACCAATCCAGAATTCCAAGTCAAACCGGTAATTGGGGTCCAGTTCATATACGCGCAAGAAATACTTTACGGCCAGATCTTTGCCAATGGTTTTGATATGATAATGGCCGGCTTCAAAATTTGCCTTGATGTTGGAGGGATCAAGATTTGCAGCAGTCACCATCAAATCACGGGCATCGTCAATAGCCCGGGTTTCGGCCATAATCAACTCGGCCTGTTCCATGTAAACCTTAGCCTGCTCTTTATCGGTTTGGCTATGACCGGTGAAGATAATCCCAGCGACAGCTAAAAAAATCAGTATTCTTTGGATACTGTACATGTCTGAAATGCGGGTTAACAATTAAAGTTAGAAATAAACCTTATACAAAGTCTGCCAATATAGGAAAAACTGATGTTTAAATAGTGCAAATTTGGCTTCATAAAGTACTCGAATCTTACATTATTAGCATTTGGGTTGAAAGCATTACTTCAACTGCCCATCTATGACTGTTCAACAGGCCGAATTTATTTGCAGTGCCAGCGGATTAGCATCAATGCCCGCCACAAACAAGCCAGAATTTGCCGTTATCGGCCGCTCCAACGTTGGCAAATCATCCCTCATTAACCTGCTTACCGGAAGGAAACAATTAGCGAAAACCTCGGCCCGGCCAGGCAAAACCCAAACGATAAACTACTACCTGATAAACCACAACTGGTACCTGGTGGATTTGCCCGGATACGGGTACGCCCGCGTGAGCAAGGATAAGAAGAAGGGATTTACCCGACTGATTGAAACCTATCTCACAAAAAGCGATAGCCTGCATTGCCTGTTCATTCTGCTTGACAGCCGGCTCAACCCTCAACCTGTTGATCTTGATTTTATTGAATGGGCCGGAAGAAAGAACATACCCCTGGCACTGGTTTTTACAAAAACCGATAAGATTACCAAGAATCAACTAAGCCATACATTGGATCTGTTTGAAGCCGCCCTGTTGAAACAATGGGAGTTTTTGCCTCCGGTGTTTACTTCTTCCGCAGTACACGGAACCGGCAAGAAGGAGATTCTGGAATTCATTTCGCGTGCCCTAAACAACACTACCAAAATTACTTAGCTTTGCAGCCTGCTAACAAACCGGTATGAAGATAGACGAAATTGCTACCCTGTCAGGCAAAGGCGGATTATTCAGGGTGCTGAAGCCTGCCAAATCAGGTGTTATTCTTGAATCGTTGGACGAGCATAAAGCCAAAGTGGTAGCTACTTCAACGCACCGGATGTCGTTGCTCAGTGAAATATCCATTTATACCACTACCAAAGAAGGGACTGTATCGCTTGAACACGTATTAAAAAAAATCCATTCTGCATTTGGTAACGACCCGGGTATTGATGGTGAGGCTGATCCGGCTGAGTTAAAAGCATTCTTAAAATCGGTGCTTCCCGAGTATGATGAAAGCCGTGTTTATATTTCGGATATCAAAAAACTAGTAAAGTGGTACGCCATCCTGCTCAGGTATGCTCCCGAAATTTTAATTCCTAAAAAACCAGAAGAAGCAAAAGAAAATCAGGGCTAACCAAAACTTTCCGCTTTTTCAACCATTTTTTTTGATCCCACATAAAAGGGAGTTCGCTGATGCAACGTAGCGGGTACTACATCAAGTATTCTGTTTTTCCCATCTGAGGCTTTTCCTCCTGCCTGTTCAGCAATAAATGCCAGCGCATTGCACTCATACAGCAGCCGAAGTTTGCCGTTCGGATCTTTTGCTGTTGACGGATAAATATAAATTCCGCCCTTTAGCAGATTCCGGTGAAAGTCAGCCACCAGCGAACCAATGTAACGCCCCGTATAATTCATTTCCTTGCAATAGGTAATGTAATCCTTAACCGGTTTTGAGAATGAATTGTATGATCCTTCATTTACCGAATAAATCTTTCCGTCTTCCGGCATCTTCATATCCGGATGAGAAAGAAAGTATTCGCCTAAGGTGGGTTCATAGGTAAACCCATTAACCCCGTGCCCGGTGGTATAAACCAGCATGGTGGAAGATCCGTACAGAATGTAACCGGCCGCCACCTGCTCGGAGCCTTTCTGTAAGATATCTTCCGGCTGAATGGGTGTACCCTCCTTACTCTTTCTCCGGTAAATCGAAAAGATTGTTCCAATAGACACATTTACATCAATGTTTGATGATCCATCCAGCGGATCGATGGCGATAACATATTTGCCGGAGTTATTCAAATCAACAAACGATTCAGCTTCTTCTGAAATGAGCGCACACGCTTCCCCACCCTTCATCAAAGCCCTCGAAAACCGAATATTAGCCAGCACGTCCAGTTTTTGCTGGGCATCCCCTGCCGTGTTGGTTGAACCCATCGAACCCATAATATCGATGAGCCCGGCCTTGTTTACTTCCCGATTCACCACTTTGCTTGCCAGGGCGATATCCCGCAGCAATTGTGAAAGTTCTCCGCTTGCGTAGGCAAACTGGTCTTGCTTGCTTTTGATAAACCGGTCGAGGGCGCTGCCTATCGGGGCTGCTATTCTGGATTCTTCCATTGCTGATAAAAATAAGTAGCTGACGTAGTGAAATGTGCAAAAGCAAATTTAAGTTGCAAACGATTTAGATTCACCAAAATGAAAGTTTTTAAATTCGGAGGCGCATCACTCAAAAGCCCTGCAGCCGTAAGAAATATGGCGGCAATTGTAATGACCCACGCAGATACACCCCTGGTTGTCGTAGTTTCAGCAATGGGAAAGACCACCAACGCGCTTGAAAACATCTTAACCCTTTACCGCCTGGGGAAACCCTACCAAGCTGATCTGGCTTCCCTGAAATCCTATCACCTCAAACTGGCCGATGAGCTTTTTTCTGATAAATCCATCCTTAAGGAGGTATCGGATTATTTTGAACTGCTAATCCGGTCGCTCAAACCCGGGCCTGAAGATCAGGTGTACGACCAGGTGGTAAGTTTGGGCGAACGGATATCATCGCATATTGTACACCGCTTTCTGGTGCAATCGGGCGTTGCCTGTGCGTGGAAAGATGCCCGGCAGTTTATCATTACCGATGATTGCTTCAGAGAAGGAAAGGTTAACTGGGAGATCACCCGCAAGAATATTCAGTCGCTGTTACCCGAACTTAAAAATAAAATCATCCTTACACAGGGTTTTATCGGTAGTACAAGCGATGGGTTAACCACCACACTGGGGCGCGAAGGCTCCGACTATACCGCTGCCATTTTTGCCTCCTGCCTCGATGCCGACTCAACAACCATCTGGAAAGATGTGCCCGGAGTAATGACGGCCGACCCGAAGCGCATTCCGGAGGCAACTGTTTTTACCGAACTTCCTTATAAAGAGGCAGCCGAAATGACGTATTACGGGGCCTCGGTAATCCATCCGAAAACCATTAAGCCCCTTGCCGTAAAAGGCATTCCGTTATATGTAAAGAGTTTTGATAATCCTGAATTACCCGGCACAGTTATTCACGAGTGCCATGTTGATAACATTCCCCCGCTGATTGTTTTCAAAGAAAACCAATGCCTGGTTTCGTGCCGCGTAACCGACTATACGTTTATTAATGAACAGCAACTCAGCCTTATTTTTCACTCCCTTTCGGAACTGGACATCCGGATTAATGTGATGCAAAATTCAGCCATCTCGTTTTCGTTTTGCATTGACTACCGTGAACATAAACTCCTTGCCCTCATCGAACGGTTGCGTCATCATTTCGATGTATTCTACAACACCAACCTGGTGTTGATTACAGTAAAGAATTATGATGAGCGTACCCTTAAGGTATACCGGCAAAAGCCAAATTTGCTGCTGGAACAATCCTCGCGATCTACCTTTCAGGTGCTGGTGAAGAGCTGATCTTTTCGTTTTCCTTCAGGTAATTGATAAACCCTTCAAGGGAACGATCAAGTATTTCAAAGACTTCCTGGAATCCGCGTTCACCACCGTAATACGGGTCAGGTACATCCTGCGCCACTCCCGAATGGTCAAACTTCCTGATCAAAGAAATCTTGCTGCCAAGTGGGCGGTGATTTCCGAGGTAGAGGATGTGTTCATAATTGCTTTGATCCATTGCAAGGATGTAGTCGAAATGCTTCAGGTCATCAACGGTAAGTTGCCGGCCGGTATGATGAATCTCAATTCCATTCTGTCTGGCATTGGCTACCGTACGGCTGTCAGGCGGATCTCCAATGTGATAATTAGAGGTCCCACAGGAATCGGCCTCAATACCATGCTCCAAGCCGTATTGCTTTAGCTTGTGCTTGAACAACGCTTCAGCAAGCGGAGAACGGCAGATGTTCCCCAGACAGACAAACAGAACCTTAATTTTTTTCATATGTTGTTCCCACCGACCAACGGCTTCTTCTGCAGGTCGGACCGACTTTTAAAAGGCTTAAAAATAACATTAGCCGTGGTTACAATAATCACTTCGGCTGAATACAGGGTAGTAATAGCACACTTTTTACCGCCTTTTGGTTTGAAAAGTCCCCTCCTGCTCAGAGGGGCTTTTCTTTTTTATGGGGTTGATTTTTTTGTCACTGACCCTCCCTGGTCTTTTCACATACCCGAATTTTTACACGAAATTGAGGCGGTCAAAAAAACAGATAACTTACTTCTTATGGAATTTATTATTGTAACCGAACAGTACCACCCGGGAATTGCGCTGATCCAATTAAACCGCCCAAAAGAACTTAATGCGCTAAACCGCAAACTCATGGAAGAAGTGCGCGATGCGCTGCAGGGATTGGATAAGAACGAGGCCGTACGGGTTATCATCATCACCGGCAATGACCAGGCCTTTGCGGCAGGTGCCGACATCAAACAAATGGCTGATAAATCGGCCATTGATATGCTGTTGATCGATCAGTTCAGCACCTGGGATCAGATTCGCAGAACGAAGAAGCCCGTTATTGCAGCTGTTTCCGGTTTTGCCCTGGGAGGCGGCTGCGAATTCACCATGATGTGCGACATGATCATCGCTTCCGAAACGGCAAAGTTCGGTCAACCCGAAATCAAGATCGGCACCATACCGGGTGCAGGCGGAACGCAACGCCTGACCAAAGCCATCGGAAAGGCCAAGGCCATGGAACTTATTCTAACCGGGCGATTCCTTTCTGCGCAGGAAGCCCACTTTTATGGGTTGGTGAATAAAGTTGTGCCCGTTGAAATGCTGATGCAGGAGGCGGTTGAACTGGCAAAAGAAATTGCCCAGATGTCGCCCGTAGCCGTGCAACTGGCTAAAGAAGCGATCAACCGGTCATTTGAAACGCAACTGGATGAAGGACTCGCATTTGAACGGAAGAATTTTTACCTCACATTCGCATCCGAAGATCAGAAAGAAGGCATGCAGGCATTCATAGAAAAGCGCAAGCCGGCTTACAAAGGAAAATAACAATGGAGCAGTTAAACACCCCACCGGGCTTTCGGGTTGAGCGGGCAGCCGCCTGGCTGGTGATTCTTTCTATTGTCGTTTTTTGCCTGGTGTACTTCAGCAATTTTTTGCAGCCCATTGTCATTGCCGGTATGATCTGGTATGCCGTTTTTGAATTAAAACGCCTTTTAGGAAGGATTTCTATCCGAAACCGAAAACTGCCTAACTGGCTGAATACCCTGTTCGCGTTTTTAATTATTCTGCTTATTACGGTGGGGGTTTATGAAATCGTGGTCATAAACCTGAACCTTATCATTGAAAAGTCGCCTGTTTATGTAGCCAATTTCAAAACCATGCTAACCAACCTGAAAACATTGGATGGATTCGAAGTGGTTCAGGAAAGAATTCTGGAAGTGGTGTCTTCTTTTAATATTCAGCCTTTATTAACCGCCCTGTTAAACAGCCTGACTAACATTGCCGGTAATATTTTTATCATCATCATTTATGTTGCCTTTCTGCTGGTTGAAGAAAAATTCTTTGATAAGAAATTGAATCTTTTGGTAAAAGACGAGGTGCGGCTTGAAAAAATAACCTCAATCATTCATCAGGTTGGTGCAGCTACCCGAAAATACATCACCATAAAAACTCAAATGAGCCTGTTAACAGGTTTGCTCTGCTATTTTATCCTGTTGTTGTTCAATGTGGACTTCCCGGTTTGGTGGGCCTTTCTGATTTTTCTGCTCAATTATATACCTTACATCGGGTCCTTCTTTGCCACCTTGTTACCGGCAGCTTTTGCCATGTTTCAGTTTCAATCGTTCTGGATTTTTCTTTGGCTGTTTCTGGCTATACAGGGTGTACAACTGCTGGTAGGCAACGTTTTGGAGCCAAAAATTATGGGCCGCACACTTAACCTGAGTCCACTGGGTGTATTGCTGGCGTTAACCTTTTGGGGAATCATATGGGGCATTTTAGGCATGATTTTATCCGTTCCCATCACCTCCATAATTGTAATTACATGTGCCCGCTTTGAACCAACAAAATTTCTGGCCATCTGGCTATCGGAGACCGGAGAAGTTGATCCTGCCTGAAATGAGCTCTTCTTATTACAGCGGTACGCTTGCACTCATCATGTTTTTTCTCTTTACCGGAAGTGCGTATGCACAGAATGAGGAGGAGAAAAAATCGGTTACCCGTAAGGCAATAAGTGAAGGTCTCCGGTTAATCTCCACGCGTCCGCGCGACACTATTGTTAATGAGCGCAGTACCGATCCGTTCAGCAAGTACTCCGGAAAAATTATCCGTAATATTAAGATCGAACATATTGGATTTGAAAAGTCGATTTATGATCCGGACAAAAAAGTAAAGAGTACAATGGCAAGAATAGCCAATAGTCTGCACACAGGTACAAGAGAAAAAATAATACGGAATCACCTCTTTTTCAGCCGCAGTCAGCCATTAAATCCCTTTAAGCTGGCTGACAACGAGCGCTTTTTACGCGACCGCGATTTTATACTGGACAGCCGGATTACGGTAGTGCCCGTGAATGGCGAGGAAGGCGATTCAGTGGATGTGGTTGTACTTACCCGCGATGTATTCAGTATTGGCGGCACTATTGGCGGCAGTTTTCCTGCAGCACCGAAAATCGGAGTTTATGATGCCAATGTTGACAGCCGCGGCCAGCGTTTAGAGTTTACTGCACTGGTTGATCAGGACCGAAATCCAAAATTCGGATACTCGCTGCTGTACAGAAAAAGCAGTGTACTGGGAAGTCTTGCCAACATGACATTATACTACACACAACTGAATGATGCCCGCAGTTTTGGTCAGGAGACGGAATTCGCCTACGGATTAAAACTGGATCGTCCGCTTGTATCGCCATACACCCGTTTAGCCGGAGGAATAGAGATCAGCCGGAACTGGTCAGAAAATGTATACGATAAACCCGACTCCACTTTCCTTAACTACCGGTATAAATTATTCGATGGCTGGATTGGTTACAACATCGGCATCCGCCAGGAAATAACCAACCGCAACCGGAAGTTCCTTACATTCCGGTATGTAGACGGGTACTACCTTGATCAACCCGAACAGCCCGAATATGAGGAGGATAAAAGATACAACAACATTTATGGGGCTTTAACCGAGTTTTCGTTTTATCGCCAGAATTTTTACCGAACACGGTATGTTTTTGGGTTTGGCCGAACCGAAGATATACCCGATGGTTTCACGTTAGGCTTTACCGGAGGTTATATCAGCCAGTTGCGTTTAGCCCGGCCTTATGCTGCCGTTAAATTGAACTATGGGGGAGCCAGTAAGAAAGGAAACTTTCACCGGTTAACGCTTCAGACAGGTGGATATATGCGTAACGGCAAATCTGAAGATGTTGTAGTACAGGCAGGTGGTGCCTACTTTTCGAAACTTTGGGGAGCGGGTATGTATAAGATGCGGAACTATGTGGCAACTACCTATACTCAACTATTCAGGCACAGGATTAACGATTGGCTTGACATCGGACGAAATGAAATACCCGGGTTTAGAACCGATAGCCTGGAGGCCGATAAACGCCTGTCCTTGCATCTGGAATCCGTTGTTTTTACACCCTGGTCATTACTTGGATTCCGCTTTGCTCCGTTTATAGCCATCGACATGACTGCTATTGACTGCATCTACTGCGTTGAGCCCTCTGAAGTGTACTGGGGATTAAGTTCAGGCATCCGCACCCGAAATGAAAACCTGATTTTCGGTACAGTTGAGCTTAAGGTAACGTATATTCCTGAAAATGAATATGGAGACAATCAAATTGTGTTTGGCTTCAGGCAAAATCTTCGGGTGAAAAACTCGGGAACATTTGTTCGGGCTCCTTCACTAATTCGGTATAACTGATTTTTACTATGCAAAAAAGAATTCCTGTAGTTCTGATGCTGCTTGCAGCCAGTACGTTAATGCAAGCTCAGAAAAAAACACGCATCCAGCCCGGGCGCTTGTATCAGGCTGGCGAAACACTTTATGCACCCCGCTACGGGTTTACGGCAAAGGTACCCGAAGGCTGGGAAGGCATGTTGCCAAGAGAAAGTGAAGTATTTCTTTTGTCAGCAACAACTGCCACCTATGGGGAGGTTTATGTTTTTGGCAGCGATCGCGGTGAATTAAATGTCCTGAAGGATGCATGGATGAATGGATTTGACCTGAGTGAAACCATCCGGTTGAAAGCCGGTAATCCGGTACTTTCGGGCGATCAGCTCTCTTCCGAAGTTATCGCAGAAGGAAGGTATATCAATAAAGGCATGAAAGGTTTTGCCATCGCCAGATGTAACCCCGATGGGCCATGCATAACTGCACTTATGGTAGCGCCTGCACAATTCTATGAGGATGTAAAGAAAATGATGACTGAGTTTATGGCAGCCGCAACTTTCGGAATATCTCCAACGGCTTCCCCTCATACCGACTTTGACTGGAAAGAATTTCTTTCCGGAAAAGTGCTGACCACTTTTGTGTTCCTCCGTAGCGGTTCCAAAGAAAGTATGGTTCATCTTTGTGGAAACGGGTCTTTTATAGCCGACATCCGGAAAAGGGGCTTTCTTAAAAATCAGAATCCGGACTACAGGGGAAGGCTAACGGGAAGTTGGGAAGTAACCGGCAAGGGAGAAGAAACTACCATCCGATTCAGTTTTGATAAAAAAAATTTACCTTCCTTTGAAGCCTCTCTGCAAATCGAGGGTGAAAAAATTTTCAGCAATGGCGAACGCTATTTCATTGGCAAGTCAGATAAATGCCGGTAGGCATTATTGCGTATATTGTACAACCCTGACAATCTTTTATCCAAGCCACACCATCGGGTTCACCAGTCAGGTTATTTATTAGTTTAGTGTAATCTTTTGTTAAACTATTGCCATTGCGTACGGAGAGTTGTTCAAGCGTTTCGCCCGGATGAGAAGTAACCACCCGCAATTCGTGCCCGACAACACTTCAAAAAAAGTACGCTAGTCGTTGTTGTAGTAAAATTCGGTGTTCTTTAACAAGCCAAAACTCAGCGAAATGTAGAATACGTTAATGTCCATATTTGCATAGGGCTTTGTTCCATCACCGGCTTTATAATTTTTATTATAAAAATTGGTCAGGTAATACTTAAACTTTAGCGTGGCTCCATAAGGCAATTGTATTCCGGCCATGATAGAGTGGTTAAGTGTTTTGGTGCGATCACTGAACCAGATGCTTCTTTTCTCATCTTTACTTTCGTCAATAAATATCTTTTCTTTATAGTTTATCGGGAATTCCAACTCGTAACCGGCAAACAAAAACTTATCGGATAAGTTGCCCAACTTAATGCCGATCGGTATTCCCAGGTTATAGGTTCTTGCCTTAACGCGCGTAACCGGGTCACGATCATAAATGACTCCCACATTTCGAACCGAAAGGCCCGTAAAAATTCCAAAATGATCTGACTTATCAATATTAACCCAATTCTGAATATTATATACGGGTGAAAACCGTAGTATACTCCCCTCTTCATCGCCATTTAATGAGATATTGGCAAACGAAAAAATTACTTCTCCGCTGGTTGTGGTGTACACTTTTTTCTCCTGGGCATACCCGGTAAACAACACGGCAACACTTAAAATAGTAAACAGATGTGTTCTCATACAGAGGTTTTACTTTTTTAAATATAAAACTAAGGTATTAGCGAAGTTTGAAATTTAAACTACCACCCAGATTGAACTGGTAAATAGTTGAGCCGGTTGAAACTCCCGCACCGGAGCCACCGGTACCAAAATAGAATCCTCCGCCAAACCATTGCACAGGCGAAAGCAACTGGGTATGAAGCCGGAGGCTTACCCGTTCAGATGCCATAATGCGCAGACCAATTCTTCCGCCAACTGCAAATTTGGTCACCGACTCCGACTGAAGGGACCTGCCCGGATTTGCCCAGGCTACACCCAGGTCCAGAGTTCCGAAACCTGCAATTTTATCATTAAGGGGTGCATACCGCGTACCCCCAACCAACGCATAATTAATGCCCACGCTTCCGTCAATTCTTCCGTCAATACCTATATAGTAAACGTCAGTATACAGATGTTGATAGATAAGCTCCAACGCGGTATCATCCAACA
>JBKBOE010000006.1:0-9865 GCA_046294915.1 Cyclobacteriaceae bacterium
TAACCTGAAAGAATACAATGCCAAATTTGTTGCGCGTAAACTTAATCCAAAGGACGGTCATCGCTTCCTGCCTTACATTGTTTTGGTTATTGATGAACTGGCCGACCTGATGATGACAGCCGGCAAGGAAGTGGAAACACCCATAGCACGCCTTGCTCAGTTAGCACGGGCCATCGGCATTCATTTGGTTGTTGCCACGCAGCGTCCTTCCGTCAATGTGATTACGGGAGTTATCAAGGCCAACTTCCCTGCCCGCCTTTCTTTCAGGGTTACCTCAAAAGTAGACTCACGTACTATTCTGGACACGGGCGGTGCCGATCAGCTGGTGGGCATGGGCGACATGCTCCTCTCATCGGGTTCCGATATTATCCGTTTGCAGTCACCCTTTGTAGATACTCCTGAGATAGAGAAAATCTGTGAGTACATCGGAGCACAGCGAGGGTACGATTCGGCCTATCTCTTGCCTGAATACGAGGATGAGGACAGTGGTGCCTCCACCGTTGACCTATCTGAACGCGATGCCTTGTTTGAGGAAGCCGCCCGGTTAATAGTAATGCACCAGCAGGGAAGTACTTCGTTGATTCAGCGGAAGCTTAAACTCGGGTATAACCGTGCCGGCCGGCTTATTGATCAACTGGAGGCAGCCGGAATTGTAGGGCCTTTTGAAGGCAGTAAGGCCCGGGAGGTACTCATTAAAGATGAACTGACTTTGGAACAATTATTGAATGGTTTGAAGGAAAAACACGGATAACCGGTTAATTTTGCCACCCGATTGCAACAAATCAGCTAAACATCAATGAAAAAAATTATTTTTCTGACCTGCCTCCTGCCCACCGCCTATGCGGGATTCTCACAATACGACCCCAAGGCCCTTGAAATTCTGGAGGCCATGAGCAAAAAGTATAAGTCGTTTACCAGTTTTGAGGCTAACATTACCTCCAGCCTGACTAACGAAACGGAAGGAATCAAAGAAGAATTTAAAGGGAAAATAACCGTTAAGGGAGAAAAATTCCGGTTGGTTATGGATGACCAGGAAATCATCAATAACGGCACAACGGTATGGACTTATCTGCCGGCAGCCAAGGAAGTTAACATTGATAATTATGATCCGTCATCCGATGAAATTAATCCTTCTAAGATCTACGAAGTGTATAAGAAAGGATTTAAATACCTCTACCTTGAAGATATGACCGAAGGTGGCGTGTTGTGCGAGGTAGTGGATTTGGTGCCGGAGAAAAAAGATGCCCAGTATTTCAAGATCAAGATGCTGATTTCAAAGAAAGATCGCAGCATTCAGAGTTGGACCATGTTTGATAAAGGTGGCAACAAATACAAGTACGCCATTACGAAATTTACGCCTAACGTTGCCGTTGCCGATAACTTCTTCACATTCGATCCGAAGAAGTACCCGGGCGTTGAAATCATCGATTTAAGATAACGTTAGTCGGGATTCAGTTCAATCAATTGCTCGGTACGAAACGGTTTTCCCTCCGAGGTAACCCCTTCAATGGTTACCAGGTAAGGCCCTGTTGAATCGGAAGCAAAAAAGGTAACCAGGTCTGATCCCGTACGGGTTGAAGAAATAACCACAGGGCTCCAGCAAAGTGTTGTTCGGAAATCGGAGTTAGGCGGTATAAAATGAGCCCTGTGGTTTACCCCGTAAAATTTTGCCGGTGTTGTAAACCCTTGCACCTTTAATTCTTTTACACTTTCATATTCTTCAAAAGAGCCGCGCAGCCCACCTGCTTTGGTGTATACGGCAATTACGCCATCACCACCTGTTGATCCGTACAGGGCGTTAAGCCGAGTGGTTACTTCAATGGCCACTACATCGGCAGGATTTATACTCAGAAGTGCCATCACCGGTGAACCTCCTAAGGGTTGATCATCCACCATGATAAGTATGGAAGTAGGTCGGCTAAAAGCGCCTGACCGTGCCGATTTGATTTCATAATCAATTCCATTAAAGCTGATGATTATTCCCGGAACTTTCCCTCGAATCATTTCAATTACGTTAACCGCTCCGTAGTTTAAGCGATTTCCCTCCAGGATGTAATCGGGTTCGCCATAGGGCCGTATAATCAGTGGCTTGTCATCTTTTTTTCGTTCTTCAGCAATCCGTTTGGCTTGTATAATTACCTCATTCAGTACGGTTGTATTCTTGTCTATTTTAAAATCAGCCTGTTCAAGGGCGGTGAGTGGAGCGGGCCAGTTGAGTTTTAAGGGGGCAGCATTGCGCTCGTCCAATATGAGTTTTCCATCATAGAGAAGTTTTTTGCCCATCATGGCCGTATACCGAAGGGATATGGAATCGTAAAACTCAAGACCGGCAATGGAGAATTTTCCGTAAAGGTCGGTATCAAACTTAAATACCTGGCTGAATCGTTCCGACATGATGGAGAGTGAAACCAGGGCAGGTTTGCCTGCTTCGGTAAAAAACTGGCCACTGATGTTTAGCCCTCTTTCTAAATTGAAATTCATCCGGGTTGTCTCAGGGAGCGGTTTAACAGGATGATTGTTTGTAATGGTAGTGGAATCGTTCAGGAGTCGCACCATCGAAATATCGGTAACAGAAACCGACATCCAGGCCGAAACGGGTTGATTGGCTTCATTTTTTACGCTGACTGAAAAAGATATTTTATCGCGCGGTTTGTATTGCCTTCTGTCAAACTTAAGCTCAACCAGGTTGTTGGTATGCAGTTCCCTTCTTCCACTGATAACATTGGATGTGCGTTTAATAACCGGCAGGTATTTAATAAAAAACTGGTCATCGCCATAGTTCCGCTGCCAGTTGGTGTAGGCCCTAACGGCAACGTAGTCATATGAGTAGGTCTGGGGTATAACAAATTCTCCCCAGGCTTCACCATCCTCAATTTTTAATTTCTTTTCAGCCAGTATCCGTCCGCCATCATGCTGGTCAATAAGTTCAATATGCAAAACGGTGCTTAACGATTCAATTAGGCCCAGGTAATTGTAATTCATATAGGCTTTAAACCAGATGGTATCGCCTGGCAAATAGTAGGGTTTATCCAAATGCAGATACGCTTTTTCAAAATAGGGTTCCAGCCTGAAAATCTTTTTATCGGCTGAGGGTGTGTACTCATTGGGTAATTGAAAGGATAAACTTTTTTCATTAAACACACCCCCTGTCCGGACTGAATCGGAGTTCAGAATCTGCCCCACATCCGAAAAAACTACCCGGCCATCGGCCTCTATCCACGATTCGTACCCGTCCTCACCGGTACCCATCGTAACTTTTAACCTGCTGTTGAGCTGAAGTTTGTTGACTTCACCGCTGAATCCAATCGTTAGAAAGTTTTCCGGGCTAACGGGTTGACCGTTTTCGTCAATGATTTTATATCCGTTAAGGTGATAGGTGTTCTGTAAAATGGATTCAAGAAAGTTGTTTACCCCATACTGGTAGGTAATAAACCGGTTTTGCTCCCAGGCTTTTTGCTCCTCTTCCGTTCCCTTCATAGGGTAAAATTGTAACAGGTAAAGGGGGTTAATCTTGCTATAATTCAGCAGATGACATTTAATCAGGTACCCCAGGGCCAGGTTCTCGGCCTCGAGTTTGCCGTAAATCCTGCGGCCTTTCTCTTCGTCCACATAGTTGAATTGAGCCGACTTTGTTATGAACCGCTCATTCCAACCGGGTATAATGTTGTTTTGAGAAATGAGTTGTGAAAGAATTTCTGCGATCAGGGACTTATCGGTAATTTTTTTTCCGGTATCCTTCTTAAGGATGAAGAGAAGGTATTTTTCACCTTTCTCCAGGCGCACGGTTTGGTAAGTGGTTTCAAACCCCGGTGCGACACAACCTACCCGGTACACTCCGGGTTGAAGGCCTTCCAGAATAAAGTAACCTTTTTCATCGGTAGTAACCCGGTTGAGGCTCTTGTCAATAAATACTTCAGCATTTTTAAGAAACTGTCCGGATTTATAATCCTTTACCTGACCCGAAATCTGTGCCAGCACATGTACCGGTACTGTAATCAGGATTACCCAAAAAAGAGTTCTCATATCAGTTCGCAGTATTATTCGTGTTGGGTTTGTTTAGCGTACAGGCGACACGGTCACCCGCCTATAAACAAACCTGGTGTTGTGCATTGCGTCCATCACCCGTCACTTTAGTAATTCTTTTACTTCCTTATCCAAAGTCGGTAAGTTTCTAATTATTATTCCCTATAATATCTTCTGATACAGAGTCGTAACCATGAATAATTCTATTTCTTGTATTGACAATTTTTCCAGTATCAGAAATTTTGATGTTCGGTTCTACCTTGAGAATTCTTGTCATTGCTTCTCTTATAATTAATTTCTATGGTTCTATCAACCGCGTCACTGTCTTCCGTAAACTTTGCCGTATTGACTGAGCCAAAGGAATATAGAATCTTTACTTTGTGACTTTCACAAAGTCTTTGAATTTGATTCTTGTATGTTTCAATTAGTCCCATGCCCAAGTTTACTTAATTTTTCATACTTTTTTTCGCGGCAGCATTGTGCCTAATGTTTAAATATATATTCTTTAATCTGCAAAGCGTATCCTTAAACCCGTACTTGTGCCCGATATTTTTTAATTTAAGGCCGTATTACCAATGTTTGTGAGCCGACAGGAACTAACCGATCAGATCCGGAAAAAGAAATCATACCTCTGTGTGGGTTTGGATACGGATGTGAATAAACTACCTGCCCACATTAAAGATTCAGACAACCCTGTAGTTGAATTTAACCGGCAGATTATTGATGCAACCCGGCACATTGCTGTTGCCTACAAACTAAATACGGCCTTTTACGAAGCCAATGGCACCAAAGGATGGGAGAGCCTGGCACAAACACTGGCATACATTCCTTCTGATTGCCTGACCATTGCCGATGCCAAGCGGGGCGATATCGGCAATACCTCAACGCTCTATGCCCGCGCGTTTTTTGAGCACATGAATTTTGATGCGATTACGGTAGCGCCCTATATGGGTGAGGATTCGGTAAGGCCATTTCTGCAGTTTAAGAACAAATGGGTTATTCTGTTGGCTCATACCTCCAATCCGGGCAGTGCCGACTTTCAACTGATGGAATCAAAAGTAACTAACCGCAGGTTGTACGAAGAGGTGATGCTGAAAGCGCAAACATGGGGTTCGCCCGATCAACTGATGTTTGTAGTAGGTGCTACTCAGGCTGAAAAGATAAAGCACATCCGCGAACTGGCCCCTGCGCATTTCTTCCTGGTGCCCGGTGTTGGGGCTCAGGGTGGCGACCTGGATATGATTTCGACTAATGGTATGAACACCGATTGCGGGTTGCTGGTAAATTCTTCGCGGGCCATCATCTATGCTTCAGGCGGCAGTGATTTTGCAATAGCTGCCGCGCAGGAAGCCGAACGGGTTCAGCGGGTAATGGAGAAGCACCTGCGCAATAAGGGATTACTGTAATATCCAAGGACGCACAGATATTAAACCGGAGTGCACATGACCGAATCCTTCCTGCATTACATCTGGCAATTCCAGTATTTTGATAAGACCGATCTTATCACTACCGAAGGGGAGGTGATTCAGGTTTTTCATCCGGGAATTAAGAATATTCATGCAGGTCCCGATTTCAGCGATGCACGCATAAAAATCGGTGCGTTGGAATGGCGCGGAAGTGTTGAAATTCACATCAATGCCACCGGCTGGGTTGAGCATCATCACCAAACAGATGCTGCATATGAAAAGGTTATCCTCCATGTTGTATGGACAGACGATAAAATTATCCGGAGAGGGGACGGATCAGTTATGCCAACGCTGGTGTTGAAAAACCGGGTAGACCCGGCATTATGGAACCGGTACCGAAGGCTGATTACCGCAGGAGAAGAAATACCCTGTTCGCATTCGCTTCACAAAATAAGCCCGGTTATCACGCTCTCCATGCTCGACAGAACGTTGTTGCAGCGCCTTGAATCAAAAGCCGGCATCGTGCTGGGCTTACTCGAAAAGAATAAAAACGACTGGGATGAAACGGCTTATCAGTTGCTGGCAAGGAATTTTGGTTTTAAGGTAAATGCGGAGCCTTTTCAACAGCTGGCAACAGCCCTTCCCTACAAAGTCATTATGAAACATGCCAACCGGCAAGATCAGGTTGAGGCTTTACTCTTTGGGGTAGCCGGTTTTCTTGAGAACGTGAAGGAAGATGCTTATACATCAGCGCTTATCCAGGAGTATTCTGTGCTTAGCCGGAAATACAATCTTGAACAAAAGATGCTTCATAAAACACAATGGCGCTTTTTGCGTTTGCGCCCTGCCAATTTTCCAACCTTGCGCCTGGCTCAATTCGCAAGTTTTCTTATCACTTCAAAAAATCTGTTCGCAACCCTGTCACACAGCACGTATAAGCAATTGAAGGAGTGGCTGAGCATAGAGCAATCCGATTACTGGAAACATCACTATCAATTTGGCAAAGCCGTGAAAACAGTGCCCTCCTTAGGAGCCGGCAGCATTCATACTATTCTGATAAATACGGTTACCCCATTATTAGTGGCTTACGGAAGGAAACAAGATGATCAACAGTATGTTGACCGGGCGGTGAACCTGTTGCAACAAATACCTGCTGAGAAAAACAGTATAACCCGGCTATACGCTTCATTGGGTATAGACGTAAAGACGGCATTTGACAGCCAGGCATTGATTGAGTTGTATTCGTTCTTTTGCAAGAAGCGCAGGTGCCTGGAATGTTCAATTGGAGCAAGCCTTATCAAACCGGCATGAATCGGGTACTTGAAATACTGAGTCTAAGCCTGGTAATCAGTATCCTTTTCTGGATCTGGCGTAAAGATGCATCGGTAATGAGAAGGTTTTTCTGGCCGGCAGCCATTTGGAAATTGGTTGCCGGGCTGCTGGTGGGCGTGGTTCATTATCGGTATTACATGCAAAGCGATACGGTTTATTTTTTTGAGAAGGCCCTTCAGTTGAATGAAGTAGCGTTACAGGATTTTTCTGTGTATTTAAAATGGCTGGTTTCGGCACCTGACGGAAATTTTCTGGGTGTGCACAGAACCCTGGTGTTTATTAAACTGCTCAGTATCGTCACGTTGATTACCGGAGGGAATTACTATATCGCTTCCATATTCTTCTCGCTCATTTCGTTTTTAGCGGCCTGGAACCTGACCCTGTGGATATCTAGGCTGGCCCCGGGCATGGCAGCACCGGCAGTTTTTTCCTTAATATTCTTCCCCTCATGTGTATTCTGGAGTTCTGGTATTTTGAAAGAGAGTGTGGCCATGGCGGGTATTTATTATCTGGCATCGGTGTCAATAAAAATCTGGCTTCGCCATCGGCTAACAGTCCTCAACATCCTGCTGAGTATTTCTTCAGTATGGATTGTATGGAGCCTTAAGTATTATTATGCATCTGTTTTTATATCCATTGCAGGGGCTGTTCTTATAGTCCGGCTTTCAACTGCTAAATTACCCGGATTGTCATTTGGCAGGGAGGCAGTCGGGTTTGCAGGCATTGTGATGGTGCTGCTTTTGGCAGGAGGTTTCTTTCACCCGAATCTTAAACCCTGGAAAATTCCTCACATTATTTATGAAACCCGTGAACTTTTACAGGCCAAATCAAAGCAGGAGAGTATTATTCAATACCATAACCTGCAACCAACATGGGGCAGTTTGTTTGTACACACTCCGGTGGCATTGGTATCAGGATTATTTGCCCCTGTTGTCCCGCGGTCATCAAACTTTTTTCAGGGGCTTGCTGCTATTGAAAACCTCATCCTGCTTGTGTTCACCGTTTTTTCGTTGCCGTTATTGCGGCAGTTGCACCAATCGCCATACCGGCTATGGGTGGTAGCCATCTTGCTTTACGTTTCTTTGCTTGCCGTTTTCCTGGCGTTAAGCACGCCCAATGTGGGTACGCTGGTCCGGTATCGGATTGGCTTTCTTCCGTTTTATGTTGTACTGGTTGCCCAACATCCCTATATCCGGCAATGGATTGAACGGTTTTTTGTTTACAGCCGCTGAGGTTGGTCTGTTCTTTTCTTCGCTTTACCTTTGCGCGATCTTTAAATTAAAAAAATGGAGAACCCTGTAATGATTTTCGGTGCCGGCTTTATGGGCCGGATGGTGAAAGATATTTTAGAGAGTAATGGAAATGTGGTTTATGGATTTCTGGATGATGACAAGAAGCTACACAGGCAGAACCTGGATGATGTACCTGTTTTAGGGAGCACCGATGATGATGGCTTGTTAAAACTGATCGGCAAAAAATGCGATGCTTTTATTGCCGTGGACGATACCCGGCTGAAGAAAAGCCTGGTTAAACTGCTCAATGACCAGCGCCATGTACAACCTGTTAACGCAGTGCATAACCGTGCAGTGCTATCTTCAAGAGCTGTGCTTGGGCATGGCAACCTTGTTGACCAGGGCGCTTATATCGGAGCGGGTGTGGTTATCGGCAATCATACCGTCATCCATTCCGGAGCGGTTATTTCAGTTGGTACTGTGGTGAGCGACTATGCGCAGGTGGGTGCAGGAAGCATCATTAACGCAGGGGTAACCATTCAGGAATCAGCCTTTATCGGTTCGGGTGTAACCATTGTGGCGGGTGTAACGATTGGTAAAAATGCACGGGTTGGAGCGGGTTCGGTGGTTATTCAGTCTGTTGGTGAGGGAGAAACCGTCTTTGGCAATCCGGCACAAACCGTAAAACCGTAGTACATGTATAAAACAATAAAGGTTGATCCTTGATCAACCTTTATTGTACATTGATTTAGAAAATCAAGAAGCTTACTTCTTCTTCTTAGCAGCTTTCTTTTTCGCTTTCTTTGCCATAGCGCTTTTAGTTTTAGTTAAACATAAGTTTAAAAACTATATTAAAGGTAGAAAAGATTTTCGTAATAACAAACAATACGGAATTTATTTACGGATCTCTCTCTTTGTGGTGTTGCCCGTACAATGTGTTGATCCATTAAAATAGACCTTCATCGTTATAGCACGCGATGGATTATAAGACAGAATATTTTGACCGGAGCGTAACCGTTTTGCGGCATTCGTAGTGGTATGATTCCTTAAAGGGAATGACAAGGCTAAGACGTATATTTGTTAAGGATAACCATGCAGGCCATGAATGTAGAAGAACTGGAGCGATTTTGCTTGTCCCTTCCTGCGGTAACGGAGGATGTAAAATGGGATAATGATCTGGTCTTCTCTGTTGGAGGAAAAATGTTCTGTGTAACCTCGTTGGAATTACCCTATAGAGTCTCTTTTAAAGTTCCTGATCATGATTTTGATGAACTGTCATCACGGGATGGATTTATGCCGGCCCCATATCTGGCACGGGCAAAATGGGTATTGGTCAGCCATCCGGAAAAATTGAAACGCAGGGAGTTGGAGGATTTTGTGCGCCAGAGCTATGAACTGATCAAGATGAAGTTAACTCTTAAAATGCGAAAAGATTTAGGCATTGATAACTAAGTCAGCGCAATCTGCTATTTTTGCGCTCCATTGCCCCTGTAGTTAAATGGATATAACGAGAGCCTCCGGAGCTCTAGGTGCAGGTTCGATTCCTGCCGGGGGTACGAAGTCAGGGAGACCTGACTTTTTTATTTCAGTTCATCCAAGTATCGGGCAATATATTTCTGAATATGCTTGCGTCTGTACTGCATAATAAACCGCGGGTGCGAAAGCGGAATAATCCGTTTGAAGAATCGGTGCTCGTTATTCAACTTGTTTAAAAAGGCAAAGTTCCTACCATCACCCAGGCAATAGCAAACCTCATGATTCAGCCCGAAATTCAGTTGCTGCTGGATGGACTGCACACAAAAAGCATATACGGCATTTTGTAACTCTTTCGAGTCGTAATAGTTCATGTTTTTTCCGTCTTTAACAAAACCC
>JBKBOE010000006.1:9875-54291 GCA_046294915.1 Cyclobacteriaceae bacterium
ACTGATGGAGAATTTGGTATAGAAGCTTTTTGCGCCACCATAAGCTTCCAGCATAGCAGAGATAAACTCGGCCGAGAGTTCGGTTTTCTTCGTCAGATCATTTTTAATACCGCAAACTGTTTCCAGTTTAACCGGGTCGGTAAACGGAATGCCCGTAAGGCCAGCGCCAAACCGTCCCGGGTTAATGCCCAGGATGAGGGTACGGGCCTGCTTGTCGTTATAAAACTTGTTATAAAATGCCCTGCATAATTCAAAGGCTGATGCATCCTGGTAGGGATTCATCGCCTTTACGCCTGGGGGCAATTTTGTTTTAAGGTTTAAGGATTTAAGGAAATCAAGAATTTTGTCGGCCAGCATCATTTTTTCTTCCAGCCCGGTCCCCGCACCACCCTGCCCGGTCGGGCACCGGTATGTTCACCGTCTTGCAGCACCTGCGTTCCGTTTACAAAAACATGCACCATGCCGGTAGCATATTGATGCGGTTTTTCAAAGGTGGCATGGTCTTGTACTTTTTCCGGATTAAAGATGGCGATATCGGCATAGTAGCCTGGTTTAAGTAAGCCGCGTTTCTGAATTTTAAGATTCGAAGCCGGTAAGGATGTTAGTTTACGAATGGCCTCTTCCAGGGAAATGACTTTTTCATCGCGTACATATTTGCCGAGCAGCCTTGCAAAGTTTCCGTAAGCACGCGGGTGGGTGTTGGTTTTTAAAAAAATGCCTTCGGTTGCTGGAGATTCGGCATCAGAGCCAAAACTCACGTACGGCAGGGCAATCTGCCGTTTTATGTTTTCTTCACTCATCATAAAGTAGGCGGCCCCCACACGGGTGCTGTCGGTAATAACCAGGTCCATGG
Source organism: Cyclobacteriaceae bacterium (assembly GCA_046294915.1). Lineage (GTDB taxonomy): Bacteria > Bacteroidota > Bacteroidia > Cytophagales > Cyclobacteriaceae > UBA2336. Next base: position 10,729 of record JBKBOE010000006.1, read on the forward strand.
CGGTTTCTTCCGGTGATTTACCATAGAATGTTGCTACTTCTGCCAGTGTTTTTCCAATAAAACGCTTGAGAGAGTCATTGGCAAAATCGAGCAACAACACGCGGTCAGGGCTGCCGGCCATTAGCAACAAATTCTCCCATTTGTCAGATGGTCTGCGCATTTCATCCAATGTTTTCTTGCGGATTTTCGGATCCTGCAGCCTTTTTATCCACTCTTTTATTCCGCCCTCCTGCACCCAGGGCGGCATGGTGGCATCCAGCCCGGTGGCTCCGGCAGGATAGGTGTACATATCGGCTGTGATTTTTAGTCCTGCCCGATTGGCTTTGCCGATCATGGCCATTACCGAATCCAGTTTCCACCAGTTTTCCCGGCCGGCCATTTTGAGGTGATAGATTTCTGCCGGCAGGTTTCCTTCGCGTGCAACACGGATGGTTTCTTCAACTGCTTCGAATATGCTGTTACCCTCGCTTCGCATGTGGGTAATGTACATGCCTCCATATTCACCGGCCACTTTACACAATTCAATCAGTTCTTCTGTTGATGAATAGTTGGCAGGTGCATAAATGAGTGATGAACCTACGCCCAGGGCACCTTCTTCCATTGCTTGTTTTACCAGGGCCTTCATGCGTTGCATTTCTTCGGCATCCGGCAAGCGGTTTTCATAGCCCAGTTCATGGATGCGCAGGGTTGTGGCTCCAACAAAGGAAGCTACATTTGGCGAAATGCCTCTACGCTCCAGCGACTCAAGGTATTCGCCTAATGTTGTCCAGTCAATATCGTATTGCCAGTCGGGGTTGCGCTTCATGGCATCGCGTTGGTCAGCTTTCATTTTATCATTGAGTGGCCCCATCGACCAGCCCTCGCCAAACACTTCAAGTGTTACACCCTGCCGTATGTCGGCCTGGGAGTTGCCATCGATAATCAGCGACTCGGTGGCCCAACTCAACATGTTGATAAAGCCCGGGGAAACGGCTAAGCCTTTGGCGTTGATTTCAGTTTTGCCCTTTGCGCGCGAAAGATCTCCGATAAAGGCAATGGTGTCGGCATTAATGCCGACATCGGTTACCACAGGGGCTGCACCCGAACCATCATATACGGTGCCTTGGCGGATAACCACATCGTACTGCTGGGTTTGGCACGATACAATAACGCAGGCGAGAAAAATAACAAAGAAGTTTTTCATAATTTCAGGTAAGATTTCGGGGATTATTTCAGTTGTGTGTTTGTAGCAGCTTTTGGCGCGTTCTTGTCAGCATTTTTTACATACGTTTCCAGCCAGCGGTCCATTTCCCACAAGGTGTGCATAATACTTTCTTTAGCGGCATAGCCATGACTTTCGTGAGGCAGTACTACAAAACGAGCAGTACCGCCATGGCCTTTAATGGCATTGTAAAACCGCTCGGTTTGAATGGGGAAGGTGCCGGTGTTATTATCGGCTTCTCCGTGAATAAATAAAATAGGTTCTTTAAGTTTATCGGCAAAGGAGAAGGGCGACATGGTATAGTACACCTGGGGTGCTTCCCAATAGGTACGCGGCTCGGCCTGAAAGCCAAAAGGTGTAAGAGTTCGGTTGTAGGCACCACTCCGTGCGATGCCTGCTTTAAAAATATCGGAATGGGCCAGCAAGTTGGCCGTCATAAACGCACCGTATGAATGGCCGCCAACACCAACCCGGTTCTTATCCAGAACACCAAGCGAGGCGGCATAGTCAACCACGGCTTGCGCGCTTGCCACCAGTTGTTCAACGTAAGTATCGTTAGGTTCTTTGTCGCCTTCGCCTACAATGGGCATGGTGGCATTATCCAATACGGCATAGCCACGGGCAACCCAGAAAAGGGGGCCACCCGGATTGAGCCGCGTAAACGAATATTTCGAACCGCGCACCTGGCCTGCGGCATTGCCCGATTTAAACTCACGCGGATAGGCCCACACAAAACCAGGCAGAGGGCCGTCTTCTTTTTTATAGCCTGCAGGCAGGTACAGATCGGCCGTAAGGTCAACACCATCGGCACGTTTGTAACGCAGCACCTGTTTTTTTACATCGCGCAGTTGCGGATAGGGATGCTCAAAGGCCGTAAGTTGCGTAACTTTTGTTGAGCCTGCTGTGCGTACGAAATAATTCGGGTTTTCACTGTTCGATTCGCGCGAAGTAACAAACGTACCCTTCTTCGGGTCGAGCAGCGTTACCACAAATTCGTAATACGGAGCCTGACATTGCCATAGCCGGGTTTTCCTGCCGCTGGTCAGATCCATTCTATCCAGAAACGGCATATCGCCTTCGGGAGAGGAACCTTGTCCGCTGAAATAAACAGTGTTGTCTTTAGCGATCAGCAGAACACTGCGGCCAAACGAGTTTAGCGTTGTTATAGCATTTCCCGGATCGTTGTAAGCGTCTTCATAGTTTCGGTCGAGAATTATTTTTTTGGCCAGGGTTATCGGGCTAACCTGGTACACGCGTTCTTTGCGGTCCTGAATCCATCGCTCGTAAACCCAGGCCGTGTTATCGTTGCCCCACGTTATCCGGGCGTAGCGAAGTGGCAGGCTGATCAATTCTTTCGGTTCTCCGGTAAAGGGAAAGCCCCACGTGAAAACCTTGTCGCGGATATCCGCTTTTACTTTTGGATCACCGCCATCTTGTGCCTGCACCCAATACAAGGTTGCCGGTTTATCGGCACGCCACCCGTGGTTGCGTGGTTCTTTGTGTGTGGCATTGTTGCCGATGGGGATGTAATCAGTTAGTGGAACATCAACGATGTCCTTCACTGTATTACCGTCACGGTCAATTACCCTGACCAGATGCGGAAACCGGTTTACCGGAACCAGGTAGGAGAAGGGTTTGTGAATCAGTTCAACCAGTACCAGTTTTCCATCGGGTGAAGGGTCGTAATCGCCATGGATGGCGGAGGCACTGATGGTTTTTTCTTCGCCACTGCCCAGATTTTTCAGCACCAGGTCGCTGGTGGCGTAGTAATCAAAAGTCAGTTCATCGTAGGGACTTTTCAGTAAGTCCTGAAAGGTGGGGGCGGGTGTTTTCTTACCCAGACTTTCTTCAACCACCGGTCCGGTGGGGACTCTCGATTTTGAAGGAAGGGGCTTAAGGTTTTGCGGGACTGCCGTAAACAGAATATGCTGTGAGTCTGAAAGCCAGGAGTACGCACCGCCAAGGGTATTATTTAGTTTGCGTTGGGAAATGCGTGTGGCAGTAAATGATATTAAATCCACTACCCAAAGTTCAAGTTGGCTGGGGTTGTTCTGAATGAAGGCAACTTTTTTGCTGTCGGGCGAAAAACCGGCATTGCTAAGCAGCAAGGGTGTGGGAAGGTTTTTGATTTCGTACTCTTTGCCGGTGGCAATGTGCATGGCTTTTACCCCGATGATGTAGTTGCCACGGCTGGGGCCGAAGTTATCGGGATTGATGCGCAGGCCGGCAAGCCGCAACTCGGGCCGTGCAAGCTGTTCGATGGTTGGAAAATCCGAGCGTTCCATCAGCAGCATCCATTGCCGGTCGGGTGAAAAAGTGACGAACGGGGTAAGCGGTGCTTCAACGAGTTTAGCAATTTCTTCCGGTGGGCGCTGGTAGGTGAAGTTTTCCTGGGCAGGAACGCCAAATACAATGAACAACGGTAACAGCAAAATAAATTTTTTCATAGCATAGGGATTAGAATGCCTAAAGTACAATAAAGATGAGAGGTATTCCAGCAGATTTTGATGAGCGAAACTAAGCCGCTGTTGTAAGGCGCAATGGTATGCTGTTTGTAATTTTTTAGTTTTTAAATCTAAACCAAACTTTCTATGACAATTAAGCGCTGTTTTATTCTGCTCCTTATCTGATCCGTTTTTTTACTTAACTCCTTTAAGGAGGCTGTATCAAAAAAAATTGTTCAGACGCTTAAAAAGGCGGTGACTTTTGATACAGCCTCTATGATTATACTCTCCTCTTTTCTTTCCAGTCTTTTAACTGGCGCTCCAGGGTATCTACGGCTTTCTGGATGCCCTCCTCAAAGGATTCAGTCTGCTTTTTTACAAACAGATCGTTACCGGGTATGCCCAGCCGTATCTCACAAACCTTGTTGTTGTTCTTTTCTGATTTTTCGATGCGAAGCACCACACGGCTGTCAACAATCCGGTCGCTGAATTTTTCCAGTTTGTTAACTTTTTCATCTACCAGGTCAAGCAAGCTCTGGCGTGGGGTAAAATCAAGGGTTTGAATGTGTACTTTCATTTTTCTGAAGGTTTAAACGGCCAACCTGCAACGGCTGTTACGGGAGCATGGCCAGGCCGTGCCTAAACTTAAACAGAAAATATTTTTCAACAAGCAGTTTAGTCCAGTCGTTAAAGATGTTGGGTATCATTACGGCAAATTTACGGGGTTTAAACAGGTGGTCGCCCAGAATGATTACCTCCTTGTGTCCGGCATCCATTACGCACACGGCCGGAATTTTGCCCCAGTGGCGTTTTACAAACTTTTTCTTACCGGTAATTTCGTTAACGATATTTTTCACGGCAATCTTGGCCGTAACTTCGGTAGGGAACCCGGTTTTCGGTACACCGAAAGGTACCACGCAGGCAAAGGGTGCCTTCACTTCAACAGCAAGGCCAACGGCATAAACGTTTTTATAGGTAATGTGCTGATAGCCTTCGTTGCAAACCACAAAGCCTTTTTCGTCAACCAATTCGGGCGAGTTGAACATGGCTTCTGTACCGATAAATGGTGGCATGATCATGGCCATCTTATAAGGCAGTTCGGTACCATCTTTCAGATAGATGGTTTCTTTTTCGATCCGTTCGATGGAGGCATTGGTGTACCACCTGATGTTGTACATTTTCATAAACATTTCGAGCATGGTTTGGCCGCCCGTAATGCCGCCAATGCCGAAGTGCCCGAGGTAGGGCTCGGGTGTAAACCAGGTGAGCGTAACGTTGTCGCGGATCTTGCGTTTGCGCAGTTCTTTGTCGAGGTTGAACAGGTATTCGTAAGCAGCTCCCATACAACTTGCACTTTGCGTTGTGCCAACAACCACAGGTCCGGGATTGGCCGTCAGTTCGTCCAGTTTTTTAAGCGCCCGTTCACCGTATTTGGGTGTCACCATATTTTCTACATAGCCTTTTTCGGGATGCAGGTTTTCAATAATGCTAAAATCCATTTGAATGCCGGTGGAAATAACCAGGTAATCGTAGGTGAAGTTGCCGCTTTGTTTTGTTTCTACCGTATTTACTTCAGGGTTAACGCGAGTAGCTGCATCCTGAATAAACCGGATTCCCTTCTTCTCCATGACAGGTTTTATCGGGAAGCTGATGTCGTTGAGTTTGCGCCTGCCAAAGGGCACCCAGATGAGAGATGGCATGAAAGTGAAGTCCGGATTAGGCGAGATAACCGTTACGGTTGCTTTGTTTTTGAGTTTACGCTGCAATTCAAGGGCGGCCGTGGCCCCGCCAAAATTGCTGCCCAGTACGATGATATTTTTGGTTTTCATGTTGGTTGATTTTTAGTATTCATATTGGCTTGTTCCGCTATGAAATAACCAACAGCATGGGTCAATTCTGGTAACTGCGGTCACATTGTGACCTGATATTTATCAATTTCAGCAGCGGGAGAAAACTGATGTTAATCAGCCGGATTTAAGATAAGCCGGTGTTTGGAGGAAGAAGCAATCTCTTCCTGGTTCATCATCATCTTCCGGGTTTTCCCGTTAACAAACATTCGGGCCTGGTCGCTGTAATGCGGACTCATGATGTTGCCGCTTTGGCCTGTCGGGGAAACGGTAACTCCGTTTCCGATATCAGCAAAGTCGGTTACTTTGCGCAAGGCAGGCCCGCCATCAACATGAAAGTACCCCGAATTTTGCAGTTGATAATGAAGGTTATTGATTACTTCGCTGCCGCCATCAACCGGAAAGGGCCCGACATTAAAAAGTTTATCCAACGGTTTAACGGCACCCAGGGCATGGGCGTGGGTAAGCGTATGGATTTTACTCCAGGTCCACAACTCTGGTTTCTCACCGCAGATTTTTTTTAACAACGCGATTGTTTTTAATGCAGCCTGCTCAACAATTTCTTCGCGGCTTTCTGTTTTTTCTTTAGTTGAAACGTTATCCCACCAGGGGTTTAAAGGCGAAGCAATAAACCGGTGGTAAGAATTCTTCAGTACCGATGTTTTGAGCAACGAAGCCAGTGCCGTTTCACCGAGTTCATCCAGCATGGCACCATGGATAATCTGGTCGAGGAGGGTATTATAGATAGAGGGGGCAATCTGGTTGGCCTGGTGCGAGCCGTCCCACTTGTTCAGTTCTGTAATCAATCGTTTAAATTCAGGATGGTTACGCATTGAAAGTATCGAAGCCATTTCGTTGGCTACTTCCACATGCATAGAAGAGACAATATCCAATTGCATGGCGCTGAGTTGCTCCAGCGAAAACTTTTTATCCTCACTTAATAATTCAGCAATTCTGCCGGCTCTTCCTTTGGGGTAATAGTAACCGGGGTAAAGCACACCCTCTACCGCTTCGGGCTGATTGTTGGCTGAATACACAAACCCCCATGGCGGATTAACGGCCTGCGGATTTTTTGAAAAATCATAAAAACCGGTGTATTCATCGCGGCCACTTTCACCATTCAGAAAAAGTTTACTCACCACATGTTCCGGCCTTACCGGCAGTTTGGCTGCCGCCCACCAGGCAATGTTTTTATCGGTATCGGCATACATCACGTTAAGGCCGGGTGCTGAAAACAGCGATACCGCATCGCGGGCTTCTTCAAACGTGCTGGCATGATTTAGCTTCCAGGCAGCCTGCAGGGCATGATTTTCGACTTGTAATAAAAGCCATGAAAGCGCTATGGGTTCTCCTTCTTCCGGTGTATTCTCCACAATGCCGTTGATGATCGGTCCGTGCCGGCTTTTTCTTACCTCAAAGGAAACATCGGGCAAACCTTTTACCTTAATTACTTCTTCTCTCACATCCATGTTTTCCCAGGCATTCATATACATTACTTGGTTATTATTTTCGGGATTTGATGTTTCGCGGAAAAAATCCACATCATCATTTTCAAACATGGTTAACCCGAAGCCACAAAAGCGGTTGTTACCCAGCAATCCAAACGGAATGCCGGCTATATGATGACCGTAGAAACTGAAGCCCGGATACTCCAGGTGCGCCTCGTACCAGACGGCTGGTTGCGAAAAGCCAATGTGTGTATCGTTGGCAAGAATCGGATAGCCGCTGGCCGACTTTTCAGCCGACACTACCCAGCCGTTACTTCCCTGCCACAGGGGTACAGGTATTTTTTCAATGGCCTCATTAATGGAGGCGATTAGTTTGTCGTCCGGTTTTGTGTTTACCGGTCCGTTAAAATTTTTGATTTGAACCGCGTCAGGCGGAGTTTGCACGGCAAGCGGGCTCAGATAATTTTCGCCCCAATCCGATTTTATTTTTTCAAGCACCGGATCGGCATGGAATCCTTCGGCAAATCCAAACGACATGAAGCCGACCGCCAGGTAAATATCTTCAGGGGTGAACTCCGTTTTCGGAATACCCATGAGGGTAAATTCGATGGGTGTTTTCCCGGTTTTGATGTATTCATTTATACCGCGTTGGTAGGCGTGCGCAGCTTGTTGATAGTCGGCTGTATCGGCATTAAGAAATTTTGCTGCATGCTCTTTAGCAAAATGGTTAAGGCCAAGGGTTCTGAAAAATTTATCTACAGGCAACAGGTCTTCACCAAGTATTTCGGCTAATCGTCCCGCAGCGGCCCGCCTGAGCATCTCCATCTGGAAGAGCCTGTCCTGGGCATGTACATAACCAAGGGCGAAGTAGGCATCCTCCAGGCTTTGGGCGTAAATATGCGGTACCCCGTAAACGTCAAACAATACCTCCACTTTGTTTTTCAGTCCGTGCAACGTTAACTCGCCCGATAGCTGCGGTTTGAGGCTGCGCATATATATGTATAGTGTTGCGCATGCCAGCGCGATAAGAACAACCAGCGTAAGAAGTATTCGCTTAATTAATTTCATGGATCAATGACGGTTAGGTGTTTTTGCTCTATTTACTTTTCGGCAAACCAGACAAAAGCAATATTCAAAAGAATGTACAATACAACAACGATGCGCGAACCCCAGTAATCAACCCGTGCACTCGCTTCTTTCTTGTCTTTTTCGTAAAGCCGCAGTGCAATGGCTGAAATAAGCAGGGTGACGAAAATGCCGAGAAAGGTAATGGTGTGCAGCGTATCAACCAGGGTAAATGAAGAGGACTCCGGCAGTAAAGAGTCAATAATATATTTGTTACCCACGGCAGCAAACAAACCACCTACCGGCAAGCCAAAGCGGGGCTCAAGTTCAGTGGCTTTTGGAGTAAAGCTGAGTACGGCAATCAGAAAGGCGATGTACATGCCGATAAAGATTTTCAGAAACAACCCCCAGGCATCGCGTTCAATATCAATTTGAATATTGAAGGAGGCGTATTCGGAGTGCATCATATCGGAGCGCGGGTCGCCAAATACGGTAATGTACTCATGGGTGTTGGTACTCACTTTAAAATCGCGGATGCGCCAACCGTCCAGCGTCAGTTCACGGTCGAACGTGCTGCCGAACTCATCGGCAACAAACACGAGTTGGTTCTGGTCGTAAATGGAGTTTTCAATGTGGACAACCAGCCGTTGTTTATCAAACGGAAAATCGCCCACCTTCCAGTTTTGCTTCATCACACATTTCATCTTCATCAGTTGCCACATTTTCCCGTCCACCATGTCCAGCAATACTTCAGGTTCTTCAATGGTTTTTGCGTTCGGAATGTCAATCTGCTTGGCAAAGTCAAACTGCAGGTTATCGTAAATCAGCCATAGCCAGAAGCGGATGGTGTATTCTTTCTGTTGAAAGTTGATGTCGTGAATGCTGATGATGTAGGTGCCGATCTGCACCGTATCCGGAGGTTTTGTTATATTTTCATCGGTCTGAGCGTTAGCTAACGATGAACTACAGATAAACAACAGAAGAGAAAGGTATTTCATGGGGAATTCAAAAGTATCATTTTTCGGAAGTTTGCGAAAGGGTGCCTATTTTCACGCCTGAAAAATCAAACAACCATGTATCCCGGCTTATTACACACCCACACCCTGCTCCGTTACTTTATATTGCTTGCCCTGATTGCCGTTGTGATTATCTCCCTGCAAAAATGGCTTGGTAAGAAACCCTATACTAACGCTGACAATAAGGTATCACTATACCTTTTCATTTTCACTCATTTGCAGCTTGTTGTCGGATTGGTCTTGTATTTCGTTAGTCCGAATGTAAAGTTCAATGAGTTCACCATGAAAGACAGTACCCTGCGGTACTGGTCGGTTGAGCATATTTTTCTGATGCTTGTGGCCGTTACCCTGATTACTGTAGCGCGTATAGGAACCCGGAAAATTGCAGATGACGCCCTGAAACATAAGCGTATGTTTATTTTTAACGGGGTAGCACTTTTGCTGATACTGGTCTCCATTTACATGAGTGGCCGGGGGATCATCCACAAGAGCTTTTTCTGATTGCAGGCAGCCTTTCGCCCTCAGCAGATTATCCAATGTTTATTAACTTTACTAAGTTAAATGATGCATTGGATGAGACCCTCGTTTTTGTTTGTCAGCATGCTGATGGTTTTTACTGCTTCGGCACAGTTTGCCGCACGGTACGAACTGGTTAAGCTGAACCGTGAAGTAAACACCTTTTATCACGATGCTGCCCCGGTTATTTCACAAGACGGTAAGCGGCTGTATTTCTTCATTCATAATCACCCGGAAAACAATTACGGTAAAGAGGGGAGTGACGACATCTGGATGTCCACACTCAATGAGAAAGGAGAATGGACAGCTCCCAAACACCTGGGCCCGCCTTTTAATATTCACCGCAGCAACCAGGTGTTTACCTGCCTGCCCGATGGTTCCTTGTTTATTAAAGGAGGCCGGGTTAAAGACACCAAAGGATTTTCCATTGTAAGCCCCTCGGGTACACTTACCGAACTGGAGGTGCCGGGCTTCCGCGAAATGAACAAGGGAAGATTTTACGGGGCCAGTATGTCATCCGATGGGAAACATATTATTATGTTCTTTGGCGAGATGACCAACAGCCCGCGCAGCAGCCTGTTTGTAAGCAACTATGAGGGAGGAAAATGGACAACACCCAAACGGCTCAACATTTCGGTACGCGATGACGATTCAGGTCCGTTTATCGGCCCGGATGATAAGACATTATATTTTTCAAGCGACCGGAATGCCCCCGGCAGAAGGGGTAAGACTGACATTTACCGGTGCACCCGGCTTGACGACACCTGGCAAAACTGGTCAACCCCGGTAAACATGGGCTCGCCCATCAACACGGCAGCCGATGAATTATACTTCTGCATTGATAACCTGGGCAACGTTTTCACCAGCCGTTCCAACAGTACGCAGGATGGCGGTAATCTCGATTTGTTTAAGCTGGTGCCACGCGATGTGAAAGTAATAGTAAGCGGAGTAGTGTATAATGAAAAAACACAACAGCCCATCCAGGCCAATGTTGAATTAAAACCCGCTGAGCGCGATATGTTAAAAATGCGTTCGGCAGCTACCGGAAAATTTGAAACCCGCATTCCCGAAGTTGACGGCTTTTCAGTCTCTGTAACAGAAACGGGTTATTTGCCGAAAGCTGAGTCGTACACCATTCCTCCGCTCGGAAATGACACCACCATCACCCTTGAAATTTACCTTACCCCGGTGGCAAAACAATTAATGCTGGCCGGTACAGTTTACGATTTGAAAACAAACAAACCCATTGAAGCCGAACTTACTATCCATCTCAAAAACAACAAACGCGCTGAAATGAAACCCGGGACCTCTGGTGGAAAATATGAACAGGAGATAAAGCAACTGGGTAAGTATATTCTTGTAGCTTCGGCCGAAGGCTATCTGACGGCCACCGACAGTGTGGAGGCTATAAGTGAAGATATATCTCCCGTAATTAAGGATATTGCCCTGCAGCCCATTGAAGTAGGCCTGACGGTGCGGCTTGACCACATCTATTTTGATTTTGACAAAACCATACTGAAAAAAGAATCATACGAGGAACTGGCCAAAGTGATTGAGTTCTTAAAACGCAACCCCACCGTAGAAATTGAAATTGCCGGGCATACCGACAGCAAAGGCTCAGACGAGTACAATCAACGGCTTTCGCAGGGCCGCACCCAGGCCGTAGTGGATTACCTGATCAGCCAGGGTGTGAGCGCACGCAGGCTGGTAGCCATGGGCTATGGCGAATCCAAACCGGTAGATACCAACGAAACCGAAGAAGGCCGCGCCAAAAACCGAAGGGTGGAGTTTACAGTGTTGAAGATGTAAATATATACAACCATTAAGTAGTTAATCTGTTTGGAGTTGAATTATACTGATTGGTTACTTTACCGACCTTAGGCATCTCACTATAAGTACGCCCATTTAATAGTCGCCCTGATTTCTTCTTATTTGTTCCGCCCCATTGTTTAAAAAAGAAAGATACTTTACTTGCCCTGCACTGGTTTTTAATATCAAAAACCCATTCCGGTTTTATTGGTCGCGGTTTCCTGCCTGATTCACCCCCCACAATAACCCAATCAATGTTTTTAAGATTAAGCTTCGGCAAGGGGCCTATTAATGGTTCGCAAGACAAAAATTTAACCAAAGCCGAAGTTTTTCTGAGGTCGTCTATCCTTGAGATTACACGCTGGTCCTCTACCGAAACGCCCATCCAGATATTATGCGTCCAAGTAAGATGATTGTGGTACTTAAGTAAAATGTCTGATCGCTTGGTTAATACCTGAAAGGTATGCTGTGGATTCTCATTCATTACCCGGAAGACTTTTTTCAGAAATTCAAGCGGAATATTTTGGTGAAATAAATCGCTCATGGAATTAACAAAAACAATTTTTGAGCCTTTCCATGAATAGGGTGCTTCTAACTCATTTTCATGGAGGGTAAGTTTAAATCCGTTTTTATACTTGTCCAGCGCCATGGCTTTTAATCGCCTTGACATTACCTCTGCATAACAGAATTTGCACCCGGCAGAAATTTTAGTGCACCCCGTTGTAGGATTCCAGGTGAGTTCAGTCCATTCAATAGATGATTGAGCCATTTATTTGCTAAATTTTTTCACAATATCATTTCCAATGTTTACTGCTGTTTTGTTGTTTGAAGATAGGAATAAATGATACATGATAGAATTCGTAGAATTTCGTAGTTCGTAAGGTTTTGATACGAATTTAAAAACTCCACTCAATCTATCTCGGTACAGAAGAGCTGATTTTTCAACTGCGTCTCTTTCTTTTTGCATAGTAGTATAATCAGAAAACAATGTTTCCGTCTTTTTATAAAAGAAACTCTCAATTTCTTCTTTTGAAAGTCCGAGAAATCTCTCCAATCGTTCAGCCCATATATCCGATAATCTGCCATTCTTTTTGAGAAGGCGATTAACGCCCATTCCTGTTGGTACTAAAATCCATACGTCAATAGGTAACGACCTAAGCGTTTCAATTGACCTCCACTCTAATTGCATTCCACAGGGGTCGAGATATGCGAGCGTTCGATAATTTTTGTTTTTAGGGTCTCTTAAAAAATTCGCCATATCAATCAACTTTTTGTTACAATCTTCACAAACAGCATATATTTTCTTTTTAGGGAAAGCCTTCTTCGTACTTTTTTCCAGAAGCTTAAAGTTTTCAGAATTTTTTTCAACAAAATAATAGCTGTCAAATGCTCTTGGCGAGTCAATTTCAATGATTCTTCGAGCCGCCCCAACTGTTACATCGATGTCCACTTTATTGTCTTTAATGATAAAACCAGAGCCTGCAAAACCATCAAAATATAAGAGTTTAAAAAATTTCCGATTTCGCATGATGGTTAGGTATGCTTTGGCATATTCAATCAGAATTTCGATTTTGATTTTTGTCCAGTTTCCTCCAAATTCATTCATAATCGTATAACCATTAAGTTACCTCAAATTCCCCTTAAACATATTCATCTCCATGCGCACCCTGCGGTTTACGCCCAGGGTAGTGGCGCGCACCAGTTTTTCAACTCCATGCCGGTGCTTGATCCGGTCAATCGCTTCGTAGAGGGTAATCGTTTCGGCTGTATCGTCAAACAGGCTTATCTGGTGGTTGCCGTGTACCAGCCCGCTTAACCGCACGCCCACCAGCCGGATGAGCATCCTGCGGTGGTAGAGTTTATCGAACAACTCCTGCACTACGCGCAGAATAATATGGTCGGATGACGTGTAAGGAATCTGTACCTGTTTGGTTTCTGTATCGAAGTTGGAGTAGCGGATTTTTACGGTGATGCACGAGGTGAGTTTTTTCTGCTCGCGCAGGGTAAAGGCTACTTTTTCCACCATGGCAATCAGGATGGATTTCAGGCGCTTCACATCAATGGTATCTTCCTGAAAGGTGCATTCCGTAGAAATCGATTTTTGTTCGCTGTACGGCACCACAGGGCTATTGTCAATACCATGCGCTTTGTTCCATAGAGAAATTCCATTTTTACCGAACGCGCTCACCAGGAATTTCAACGGCATTTCGCGCAGCGTGGCCACTTTGCGCACACCCATATCGTACAGAAACGAGGCGGTTTGCTTGCCGATCATCGGAATTTTTTCTACCGCCAGTGGAGCGAGAAAATCTTTTTCCGTGCCTGCCGGAATGCGTTTTTCGGCATTGGGCTTAAACTCGTTGGTGGTAACCTTCGAAACGAGTTTGTTCACCGACATGCCCAGCGAAATAGGCAGGCCGCTCTCTTTGATGATTTTTTTACGCAGTTCCTTAGCCCAGGTAAACGCCCCGAAATATTTGTCCATGCCGCTGGCATCAATATAGAATTCATCAATGGATGACTTTTCGAACAACGGAGCTTCCTCGGCAATCACTTCGGTTACCAGGTGCGAAGCCCGGCTATACGCCTCAACATCACCGGAGATGACCAGGGCATCGGGGCACAGTTGCAGGGCCAGGTACATGGGCATGGCCGAGTGCACCCCAAACTGCCGGGTTTCATAGCTGCAGGCAGCCACCACGCCCCTGCGGCTTTTTCCGCCAATAATCAGCGGCTTGCCCGCCAGCTTCGGATTACGCTGCCGCTCTACGGCCACGAAAAAGGCATCCAGGTCAAGGTGAATGATGTTGCGGTCCATGCTGCTATATTAAACTAAATATATTAGTAAATATATATTGTTTAACTAAATTATTTAGTATTACTTTGAGCATGCCGTTAGTTAGTAAAAACCTGAAGTTTTTAAGAAGCCGGCAGGGGCTCACGCAAAAGCAACTTGCCGGAAAACTGAAGGTGAACCAGCCGGTAATCGGTGCATACGAAGAAGGCCGGGCATTCCCCCCACTGCCCATGTTGCAGAAACTGGCTAATCTTTTTCAGGTAAGCCTGGACGACCTGGCCAATACCGACCTGAGTAAACCGGGGCATCCGTTTAAACAGGCATCAGCTTCCAAAGAAGTTTTGGCTATCACCGTTGATCGTACCGGCCGGGAAAATGTGGAACTGGTTTTACAAAAGGCGGCTGCCGGATATCTGAATGGGTATCAGGATCCGGAATACATCAGCGAACTTCCAAAAATTTATTTACCGGTGCTTCCGCAAAACCGCACCTTCCGCGCTTTCGAAATCAGGGGTGACTCCATGTTGCCCGTTGCATCGGGCAGTATTGTGTTTGGCGAGTACATTGAAAAAATTGCCCATATAAAAAGCGGCAAAGCGTACGTGTTGGTAACCCAAAGTGAAGGGATCGTTTTTAAACGGATTTTCTTTTTGGAGGATAAGCCCGACAGCCTGTTACTGGTTTCGGACAATACCGCCTACCCACCTTACCTGGTTGCTCATCGCGATGTGCGGGAGGTATGGATGGCACGCGGAAGCTATTCCTCACTTACTGATTAACTACGTCATGGTTAGGCTGTCCATCCGGATGATGTGGCGACTCGCGTTGAACGGATCGTCATGGTAAAATCCGGAAAGAATGCGGTGAGCAATTTGCTCAATAATTAACTCCTCATCCGTTTTTCCTTCTTTACCGTGCCAGAATACTCGGTTCGGATGCCGCTTCATGTCTTCCACATAGGCCCTGGCGCGGTTAAATTGTTCATCGGTGTAGGTAATGGTGAAACAGGTTCGTACGTTTTTTGTTTCCATAACGTTGAGGGTTACAATTGAAATGCCAACAAATTTCGTTGAAATGATAAGGAAAAAGTCAATACCGTAGCAACCAGTTGCCCGTTGGCGGGCATTGATGTTCGCAGTTGGGACAGGTCCGATAAACCGGGTAATTTTATTCCCTAAAGGTAAAGGTATGGAGATAGTTCATCCGCAGTTAAACCAGTATGCCGAAGCGCACACGTCAGCCGAAAGCGAATTATTGAAAAAGATAAACCGGGATACCCATGCCGAGGTACTGATGCCCCGAATGTTAACTGGCCATTTACAAGGGCGACTGCTTTCTATGATCAGCCACATGATTAAACCAAAAGCCATTCTTGAAATCGGCACCTACACGGGCTACTCGGCCATTTGTCTGGCCGAAGGTTTGCAACAGGGAGGGAGGCTTGTTACGATTGATATCAACGAAGAACTGGAAGACCGGGTACGATCGTACATTAAAGAATCCGGCCTGGAACATACCATTGATTACCGGATTGGCCATGCCCTGGAAATTATTCCGACACTGACTGGCCCGTTTGATATGGTATTTATTGATGCCGACAAAGAAAATTACATACGCTATTACGATTTCGTGTTCAATCTCGTACCTTTGGGTGGTTATATCCTGGCTGACAATGTGTTATGGAGCGGCAAGATACTCGAGACCAAACCCGATAAAGACACAAAGGCTATCCAGGAGTTTAACCGGAAAGTTAAGAACGATCAACGGGTTGAACATGTACTTCTTCCTGTGCGGGATGGCATAATGATTGTTCGTAAAATTTCGGAGTGATTTTTTTTCGGCTGAGCATTTTTTAAACGTATGATTCGATTAGCAGCCTTATTCATCTTGTTTTTTGCCCTATCAGCAAAAGCGCAACCCCCGCAGGTGCCCCATAAAATGCAGGTGGCCGGCATTACGCTGAGCATTCGTGACGATGCCCGCAGGGAAATTCAAAAAGATGTTGACGCACTCACTCAATACCCAAAATACTTCGACTTAAAAGTTGAACGGGCCAGAATGTACTTTCCCATCATTGAGCAGATTTTTAAAGAAGAACGCGTACCCGATGATTTCAAATACCTGGTACTCCAGGAAAGTGCACTGATTGCCGATGCCGTTTCCGTTTCTAATGCCGTAGGCTTTTGGCAGTTTAAGGATTTTACAGCCATCGAAATGGGCCTGCGGGTTGATAAGGAAATTGATGAGCGCATGAACATTGTTTCTTCAACCCGGGCAGCCGCTCAATACCTGAAGAAGAACAACTATTACTTTAATAACTGGCTATACGCGGTACAGGCGTACCAGATGGGTGCCGGTGCTGTGATGCGGGCGTATAAAGATTATG
The DNA here is from genome assembly GCA_046294915.1 of Cyclobacteriaceae bacterium. Classification (GTDB taxonomy): domain Bacteria; phylum Bacteroidota; class Bacteroidia; order Cytophagales; family Cyclobacteriaceae; genus UBA2336. The sequence continues at coordinate 27,258 of JBKBOE010000006.1, forward strand.
AAAGCGGGGCAAAGCACATGGAGATTACCAGCAATACATACTGGTATGTTAAGAAATTCCTTGCCCATAAAGTGGCTTTTGAAAGTGCCATAACCGGTACCCCGGAAGTAAAGCTGCTTACCTTCACAAACCAAAAGAAAAAAACGCTGGCTGATATAGCCCGCGAGGTTGACATCCATGAAGAAAAACTGGCTGATTATAACAAGTGGGTTAAGAAAAGCCATATTCCGGACGACCGAAAATATGTTGTGATGATCCCGGTTGAGGGTAAGGAAAAGGCGTTAGCTGCTGTTGCCAAAAACAATGAGGCTGTGCTGGCCTCATCAACAGGGGCATCGCAAAAGATTGAGCCACGGTCGGGTTATGCAACCGAAAACGAAGTAAAGGTGATGAATGGGATACCGGCCATCAAAGCAGTAGCGGGTGAAAATGCTGCAACGCTGGCAAAGCGGGCTGGAATTAGTTTATCCTCGTTTCTCAAATTCAATGATATGTCCATCAGCGATCCTCTTTTAGCTGACACGTATTACTACACCAAAAAGAAGAAAACCCAGGCTGCTGTCTCCCAGCACGTTGCTGCTACCGGGGAAACGCTCTGGCAGGTTAGTCAAGCCTATGGAGTTCAACTTAAGCGATTAAAAAAATATAACCCTGCGCTGGGCAGCAGTCGCTTACAGGAAGGAACTATTGTTCTTCTTACTTCTGATCTACCTGCTCAGCCTGTTGCGGCCGGAGTGCCGGTGGTTGAGTTGGATGCTCAGGAGGCTTTTAATTGGTTCATTGCTCCGGAAGGTGTCGTTGAAAGTGCAGTTGAAACGGCTTCTCCCGCAGCAGAACAATTGCCTATTTATGAAAACCCGGTTATTGAACCGGAAAAAAAAACCTTACCCGGTCAACATGTTGTTGCTGCCGGGGAAACACTCTATGCCATTTCCAAAAAGTACCAGGTTGGTGTAGTGGAACTGGCGGCCTGGAATAACCTGAGTTTGGACCAGGGCATTAAACCGGGGCAGGTATTACGAATAAATAAACCAGAGGAAACTACGAAACCTTCAGCTGACTTTATTATTTATGAGGTAAAGTCTACCGATACATTATACAGTGTGGCCCGTGAACATGGCGTTACCATTAAGCAACTTATGGATTGGAACGGCAAGTCGGATTTTACCCTTTCGGCCGGTGAGAAGCTGAAGATTCAACGCCAGTAATCCGTTTTTTTGTTTATTTCAGCGATAATATTACCTGAGTGGTTGATTTTGGTTTTACGTCTGCTTCAAATTGTTTAAAAAGGAATAATTTTGGATTTCATTTAGGTTAATTCAATGAGTATGTTGGCGCAAACGGTTGCAAAGTCTTTGGATCTGGTGATGTTGGTGGATGATAATGAAACCGATAATTTTATCAGCAAACGAATCATTGAAATCTCTCAATTTTCAAAACGGGTAGAAGTAAAAAATTCAGGTAAAGCCGCATTGGACTACCTGAGGGAAAATGAAAAAAATCCTGAAAATATCCCTTCCCTTATTTTTCTTGACATCAACATGCCTATTGTTGACGGGTTTGTTTTCCTTTATGAATTTGAAAAATTCAATGAACTGGTCCGAAACAAATGCAAGGTGATTATCCTGTCCAGTTCGGATAACAAGCGCGATATTGACAAGATTATTAATAACAACCACGTAATTAAATTTATCACCAAGCCCCTTACGGAGGTTTCGCTGGAAGAGATAAAGCTAAACACGATTTAGCCGCTTTTATTCTTTAAAAATTGAGGTTATTTTTCGGCAAACTAAGTTGCCTTATGATCCTCAAAAAAATTTCCTTCATCGTTCTTTTTCTGTTTATCAGTACAGCCTTTGTAGCTGCTCAGATTGTACGTCCTGACTCCACGTCCAATTGGAAGAAGCGATTTCTCTTTGCCTTAAACCTTAACCAGGCCTCCTTTTCTTCAAACTGGAAGGGAGGAGGTGTTAATTCCATCGGGCTCAACAGCCAGTTGAATTACAAAGCCAACTATAAAAAGGGCAAAACTTCGTGGGACAATGAACTTGACCTCCTCTACGGTTTTGTGAATAATGAGGGGCAGGGCTTCCGCAAAACGGTGGACCGCATTTTTCTGGACACTAAAGTAGGCCATTCGCTGAATACCCGGTGGGATCTATATACCTCACTTAATTTCTTATCCCAGTTTGCTCCGGGTTACCGGTATAATGATGATAACTCATCTAATCTGATTTCTGATTTTCTTGCCCCGGCTTTTATTACCTCATCGTGGGGTGTTGAATATCACCCAGCCGATTTCTTTAAATTACGAATCTCTCCATTCTCTCCCCGGGTTACTATTGTTCAGGATAATAACGGCAGGTTTGACGCGGTATCGACCAGTAACCCATACGGTGTGCCCGTAGGTGACAATACCCGATTTGAATGGCTTGCTTTTCAACTAATCGCTGACTTCAATAAGGAGATTGCGAAAAACATAACGTTTCGCTGGCGCTATATGGCCTTTGCTAACTACGAGACCCTCGAAGCCAAAACCATCGACCACCGGTTAGACTTTGCGCTTGCAGCAAAGGTTAACCGGTTTATTAATGTAAATCTGGGGGGCATTATGATTTACGATTTTGATCAGGATGACGGGCTCCAACTGAGCCAGTTGTTTAACATCGGATTCCAGTACAGTTTCCAGAACTTCGAGGAAAAAAAATAAATGCGGAATAAACGGCTGCCCGTTATTTTAATCAGAATTCAACCTGTTTTCGGTAATAGGTGCGTTCGGCCTTTTCGCAATACGGGATAAATCGTTGATAGAATTCTTTCCAGTCGGGTTGATTGGTTAACCGGCATGCTGACGGTTCCATTTCTGAAAACGATTCGTATTCAATTTCAAGTACCAGGGTGTATGCCGGGCCTGAAATATCGGTTAACAGCCTTGCGTGCACCTGCTTGTCGCGCTGTTGTACCTTTTGAAGGTAATCCTTCCACATAGGAATGGCTTCACGACTTGCTCCAAACCGGAGGTGAAATACGTTACGTTCTATGTACATAAATCTGGCAGATTGTGCGCCTTGTCCAACTACATGCCATCCTGCAATGCAACAGACGAATGTAAGAAGTAATGCTTTCATATTCTATCCAGTTAATAATCGAAATTAACCCTTTCAAAAATCGGTGTCCAGTCCGAGCCGGTCTTTTAACTCCTTCAGTATCGGGTTTTTCTTGCTCAGAAAATCAAACTTTTCCCGGTTGGTGTATAAAATCTGTTTTTCGTCAGCGATTCGCATTTCACCAAGTACCTGAATGGATTGATTGCTAAGTTCATTGCGAAGGTATGCCGCAAGGTCACTGCGCAAATTATTCAACAGGGTTTCCTGAACGGGGTGATGCAGGGGTAAGGTAATTGTGGTCTCATGCACTTCAAAAGGCTGCATGAGCAGTTGGTATTCGGCCTTGTAATTTTTTTTTGTTTCGGCAAAGCGCATCCAGGCGGCTTTCAGTTGTTCGGGTGTAAACTCCTTGTTTTCGGTTCTTTTTGCTTCGTGTACCGTGGTTTCTTTAACAATGGGTGTTTCACCATTATTCAGGCGGGTGTGAAGGGTAGAGAGGTTAATGGTTTTTGATGGGCGCGCACCCGGCATTGCTTCTGTTTTTTGCACAGCAGGTTGTTTGCCGGCAATGGCAGGGGCTATCTGTTCGCTTCTGTTTTCTTTTGCAGCTGGCTTCGGAATTACCGGAGCACTGTCAGTACTTTTTTTTTTGAGCTTTCGCCCGTTTCTATTGTACTTAAATCCAGCACGGCATGCACATGGGCCATTTTCATTAGTGCCAGTTCAACAGAAAGCCGCTGGTTTTTGCTCATCTTATAATTAATGTCGCACTGGTTGGCAACACTGAGCCACGACAGTAACAAGGATGGAGGTGTTTCCTTAGCTTGTTTAATGTATTTGGTTTTTACACTTTCAGGGACCTCCATTAGTTGTACCGTTCGGGCATCTTGCGCAACCAACAAGTTTCTGAAATGCTCGCTCAGCCCTACAATAAAATTTTGGCCGTCAAACCCGTGGCGCAGAATCTCGTCAAAGAGGAGCAGGGGTGTGGTGTGGTTCTGGCTCAGCAGGCCATCAACTACTTTAAAATAATAATCGTGGTCCAGGATGTGCAGGTTGCTGATCACATCACGGAAAGTAATGCCCTTACCCGAAGAGTACGTCACCATCAAATCGAAAATTGAAAGCGCATCGCGCAGGGCGCCATCGGCTTTCTGGGCAATCAGGTGGAGGGCTTCATCTTCAGCCGGGATGGATTCGCGGTCGGCAATTTTTTTCAGGTGATGTGCAATGTCAGAAATCTGAATCCGGTTGAAATCAAAAATCTGGCACCGTGAAAGGATCGTAGGAATAACCTTGTGTTTTTCGGTGGTGGCCAGGATAAAAATGGCATAAGCGGGCGGCTCTTCCAGGGTTTTTAAAAAAGCGTTGAAAGCTGCATTGGAAAGCATGTGCACCTCGTCAATAATATACACCTTGTATTTTCCAAACTGCGGGGGGTAGCGCACCTGGTCAATCAGGTTACGGATATCTTCAACGGAGTTATTGGAGGCTGCATCGAGCTCAAAAATATTAAGCGAGTTGAGTTCGGTTTTTTCTTCAAAGCCGTTAATCAGGCGGGCTACAATGCGGGCACAGGTGGTTTTGCCTACTCCTCGCGGGCCGCAAAACAACAAGGCCTGGGCCAGTTTGTTCGAATCTATGGCATTTTTGAGGGTGGTGGTAATGTGTTCCTGCCCCACTACTTCATCAAAACCGGTAGGCCGGTATTTGCGTGCTGATACCACAAAATTGTCCATGCGGAGGCAAGATAGAATGCGGCCGACAATTATCCATGCACAATCGGTTTCCGGGTGGAAACCTTTTTCAGTCTATATTTGTACTTGAAAAGCAATGGCAGCGAGCCAATTGCCTGACGTTGTTTGAATTACTGGGGCCGACCGGTTTTGACAGGCTGTGTGAAGCCGGATGCAGCATGCAGGCTCATGGGGTGAGAGCCTTAACCGATAACTCCAAACCATACGTGGCGAAAATACTTACGCCATGGCTGCTTAATCTGACGGTATGTTAGGTTCAGCGTATGGCGCGTAAGACGCGCCAGGCCATCATCGCTCAGCGCCTTTGTTTTGCGGGTGCTGGTATAGCGGTGTCGTTCAGCAGAACCGCTCCGTGCGATGTCGCTAAGCACGGCTAAGACAAGCGGCTAAGGAGTAGCTCAGGTGGTTGCCTGCCTTGCCACTCCCGACAAGTAAAGGTAACTAAGCATGTAGAACGTTCGGGGTCATCTTCTCTGGACCAGGGTTCGATTCCCTGCGGCTCCACTATTTTCTTCTTTTCCTCACCTCCACGCTCGCCCTTTTGCATTTGCCCCCGATGGGCGGGTTTAGTTTTGAAATTTTCAGGGCCACTTCGGTTACTGCAGGCAGTTGCTCAAAAACATCTTCAATGATTTTGTCGGCTACGCTCTCCAGCAAACGCGAAGGTTTTTCCATTTCCTCCTTCACAATCCGGAAAAGTGTTTCGTAGTTAACAGCCAGGGCAAGATCATCGGTTTGCGCAGCTTTGGCCAAATCCGTTTCAACGGAAATATCCACGTCAAACCAGTTGCCCGATTCGCGTTCGTGCGGGTAAACGCCATGAAAGGCATGAAACTCCAACCCTTCCAGCGTTATCCGTCCCGTCATTCGATTTCGTCAAAGAAAGAAGTGATTTTTTTTGTGCCCTTAGCTTCAACCGCCATGGGTTGCTCCATAACCAGTTCAGGCACCGGCTCAGGAGTAACAACTTTCCGGATCGGTGGTGGAGCGTCTTCGGCTTTCGGGGGAGCGTTGTCTGTGTATTTATTCGGCTGCACTATTTTCTGAAATTCTTTGGCAGCCTGTGTTATATGAAAGTCCACGTCAAAATCTTTGTTATTGCTGCGGATGCGTTCAGCCCGCTCCATCGTATCCTGGGCTATGCGTTTCAGTTCATGGAGCATGTCATCGCGGGTACTTTCCAGTTTTTTGTAATTTTCTGAAAGCGCTTTGAGCCGCATTTCCATCTCCGCCATGCGCTGGCGAGCATGAAGTTCAGCCTCATCGGTAAGATCTTTGGCTTTGGTTTTGGCTTCGTTCAGCAGGGCATCGGCTTTAAGCTGGGTTTCGCGAAGCAGCAGTTCGGCCGACTGCCGCGATTGTTCAATCAGGTGTGAACCGGTGTCTTCCGCTGTCTTGAGGGTTTTGAACAGCGAGCTTTCTACCTCCCGTAACTTGGCTACTTCCTTTTCCGAAGATTCAAGTTTCAGGCGCAGCTCTTTGGCCTCGTCCATGAGCCTTTCCCATTCCTGCGACAGGGTGAGCAGAAAAGCATTTACTTCATCTTTGTTGTACCCCCGAAAGTTTACTTCGAAGTTCTTCTGGCGGATTTCAAGCGGTGTAATTTTCATAACCGTGTTGTTTAGTTTAAAAAATCAGGCGCGGTAAAAAATCAGGTCAACGCGCATCATCCTGTATAGTAATATCCCAAACGGAAATTGTTCTGTCGTCACTGGCGCTCAGCAGGCGGTTGTTGTGTGTTGTCCACAGCACCCGGTTTACGGAAGTGCCGTGACCTGCATGACGCCCTTTGTCGATAACTTTGAGCAACCGCATCTCGGTTGCATCCCATATTTTAATTGACTTATCCAGGCTACAAGTTACAAAATGTTTTAAATCGGGGCTAAAATCAAGGTGATTAATTGCAAACAGGTGAGCCACCACTTCACCGGCCAGTGTATAGCCGGTTTTCATATTCCAGGCTTTCAGGCGGGCATCGCGCGAACCGCTGAGCAAATAGTTTCTGCCTGGCATATACCGAACGGTGAAAACCGAGTTGGTGTGGGCAGGAATTTCGTATTTCAGCGTTAGCGTTTCCATATCAAATATGCGAATGAGGTTATCGCTGTACCCCGCAGCGAGTTCGTTGGTTTTTTCGTTAACCGACAAGGAGCGCAGATTTTTGCTGGAACAGGTTAACGCATCAAGCACCGTAAGGGTGTTCAAGTCGATCACAAACAATGTGCCGTTACCGGTGCCGCAAAACAACCTGTTGCCGGCTGTCTGCAGGTCGAAAATGGCCGTGTTATGAAGTTTTAAGGAGCCAACTTCTTTTTTATTCTTCCAATCCAACAGGTGGATGCCTTCGAAATTCTGACCGGCAATGAGCAAGCCGGAGGGTGTATGGTAATGCAGTGCATAAACGGAGTTGGGAAGACGGGCAATTAATTCGCCTTCATCCGGATGGGTGAGGCTCCACTTCACCACCATGCCATCTCCGGAAGCACTAAAAAATTCCGAAGGGTTATCGGCCGGTTGAAGTGCATACACACTGCCGTAGTGGCCGGTAAATGTGTGCACCTTTTTTACCGTAACGGGCATGGCGTATGGCTGAACCTAAGCAGAATTTTTTGCATCTTGAGTTCGTAAAGTTGGGTAACGTTATGCCAATTACCAAAACAGAAATTTCACCGGGCCGCGCGTGGGGTGTTTGGAAAATCACAGAGGATGAATTAGACCTGGTTGAACAGGCAGAGGGACTGGAATCGATACCTGAAAACATCCGGCATCCAAACAAACGGCTGGAATTTATAGCAGGCCGTGTTTTGGTAAAACACCTGATGGAGAAAGTTAATCTTCCATTTAGCGGGTTGACAAAAAATGAATTTGGCAAACCGTTGTTGAAAAATTGCTCCTGGCGGGTATCACTTACCCATTCATTTCCGCTGGTGGCCGCCCTGCTTGATGCACAACAGGAACCGGGTATTGACTTGGAACAGCTTAATCCGAAACTGCTGGGCATGGCTCCCCGCATTTTTGATATTACCGAACTGCGCGATGCCGGCAACGATATAACGAAACATACGGTTTATTGGTGCGGGAAGGAGACGCTCATGAAAATTTATGGGAGGCGCGATGTGGTGTTTTCTGCGAACCTGCTGATAGAACCCTTCAACCTGAATAATGAAGGCGATTTACATGGCAGGATTATTGTAAACGATACCGAAACGCGTGTTACCTTGCACTATTACCTGCTGGACAACTTTGTCCTTGTGATGAACCGTTAACTATGAGATGGCTTACCCTTTTAATTTTTATAGCATCGTTGGCTGTAAAGGCTCAGGAGATAGCTGATTTCAGCCTGGTCAATGCCGTTGACGGTAAAACAGTTCAACTTCGCGATTATCTGAAGTACACCGGGGTGGTGGTGATTTTTGTGAGTTACGATTGCCCGTTTGATAAGTACTACATGAACAGGATTTTAACCCTGGCCGAAACCTACAAAACTACCATGCCGGTGTTGCTTATCAATGCCAATTCCGATGAAGTGAACTCGGGCGAACTGCTCAAAAACTACCTGGCGCAACAACACATTACCATACCTTACCTGTTGGATAAAGACCAGGTTGAACAGAAAAACTTTGATGCACGCAAAACCCCGGAATGTTTTGTGTTGAGAAATACCGGGCAAAAGTTTATGGTGGTTTACCGCGGAGCTATTGACGATAGTCCTCAATCGGCTAAGGATGTGCGGGAATCGTACCTCACTACAGCCATTGAAAAGGTACTGGCCGGGCAACCGGTTGACGTTGCTGAGCACCGTCCGCCCGGATGCAGCATTCGTTAGCGTTAATTCTCTTTGGCTTTTTGAATGGCCTCCAGCATCAATTCCTTCACTTTTGTTACCCGTTCTTTTTCTGATTCCAGGTATTCGCGCAGTTCTTCCCCGGTGTATTCCTCCGGCCGGAAATCGTTCATCCATTGCATCATGGCCTTGCTCGCTGAATCAAGCTGAATAATTTTTCGTTCAAGTTCTTTTTTCTTTTCCGGAACCAGGTTGGATGCGCTCTCTACGGTTTCTTTCAATTCGCGCTTAAGCTTCATAATATCGTCCATACGGGGCATCACTTCATCATGGATGTCCATAACCTGGCTGTATAAAACCTTGTTGGGGTCATCTGTAACAGGGTCGCTGGCCTGTTTATCTTTGTTCTTGTTGCAGGATACAAAACCCAATACCAGCAGGAGTGCAAACGTTTTTTTCATGATTAATTACGGTAATTACAGGTTAAAGGTAGGGGGATCAAAGCTTGGAATCAAATCACCTAACGGGTATTTGGTTGAAAAAAAGTTTATGACAACCATTGCACGGCTTGAGAAATTCATCTTTCTTGGGGCAAGATTAGACAATACAGATGTTTAACAACACGTGGTTTTACTCTTATTATTTCTTTTTTCACCCCTGCACCGGGATTGAGCGAGAAGTAATTTGTTGTTAACTAAACGATAAAAACAAAACGCAGAAAGTCCCGGATAACCTCCGGGACTTTTTGTTTTAACACCCCTGCAAACCACCCAGTGGAGAGCGGGGTAAGCAGAAAGTAATGGAACGAAAGAAAAAGAACAAGATCGCCATTCAGGGAATAGCCACCAGCTTTCATGAGGTGGCCGCCAAAGCATATTTCGGAAACACCATTGAAACCGTGGAGTGCCTTACGTTTCATGAACTCTGCAACAGGCTTAGTCACGGTAAGGTCGATTATGCCGTCATGGCCATAGAAAACTCCATCGCGGGAAGTATTTTACCGAACTACTTCCTGCTTCAGCACCACCACTTCAGTATTGTAGGCGAATTATACCTGCCCATCCACCTGCACCTGTTGGCTTTGCCCGGGGTAAGGCTGTGCGAAATTAAAGTTATTGAATCCCATCCGATGGCCATCCGGCAGTGTTCGGACTTTTTGCAGGGTCTCAGCGGTATTGAAGTCCGCGAAAGCGATGACACCGCTCATTCGGCAAGGAAAATCCGCGAACAGCAACTGAAGAACACCGCAGCCATTGCCAACGAGCAGGCTGCAAAAAAATTCAGGTTGCAAATCCTGGAAAAACGCATTGAAACGCATAAGAAAAATTTCACCCGCTTTCTGATGCTCTCCAGGCGCAATACCGGCAATGGCGAAAGCAACAAGGCATCGCTGTGTTTTGAAGTAGCCAACCGGGTGGGCAGCCTGGCCGATGTACTGGCGGTTTTTAAATTGAACGGGATTAACCTTACCAAAATCCAGTCTATACCCCTTATCGGTAAACCGAATGAGTACTCGATTCATGTAGATGTGGAGTGGGCAAAACGAAAACACTATGAGGAAGCGCTGAAGGAAGTAATGCGGCAGGTTAAGAACCTCAACATCCTGGGTGAATATAAAAAAGCAAAAATTGAATACAACTGATCTGATGATAAAGCCTGCAAACCGGATCGAGGGCGTTGAAGAATATTACTTCAGCCGGAAACTGGCAGAAGTGCGCAGGCTGGATACGCCCGAAAAGCCCGTTATCAATCTTGGTATTGGCAGTCCGGATTTACCACCGCCACCTGCGGTCATTAAAGCCCTGATAGGTTCGGCTATGCAACCAACGCACCACGGCTACCAGAATTACCGGGGTGTGCCTGCGTTGCGGAATGCAATTGCCTCTTTTTCGGAGCACGTGTATGGTATTCAACTCAATCCTGAAACCATGATACTCCCTCTTATGGGTTCAAAAGAAGGCATCATGCACATCAGCATGGCTTTTTTAAACCAGGGTGATGAAGTACTGGTACCCGATCCGGGTTACCCAACCTATGCCGCTGCGGCCCGGCTTGCCGGTGCCCGTGTTGGCACGTATAACCTGATGGAAGAAAATAATTGGCGTATTGACATGCAATCCCTGCTAAAGCAGGATTTATCCGGGGTAAAAATCATGTGGATAAATTTTCCGCAAATGCCTACGGGTGCGGTAGCCACCCGGGATGAACTGAGTGAACTGGTTGCACTGGCGCGGGAACATCAGTTTTTACTGGTTAACGATAATCCGTACAGCCTGATTCTTAACGACTGTCCGGTTAGCATGCTTTCGATAGAGGGTGCGTCAGACGTTGCCCTGGAACTGAACTCGCTCAGTAAATCGCACAACATGGCAGGCTGGCGGGTAGGCTGGGTAGCGGGCCATTCGGAGTACATTGATGCGGTACTACGGTTTAAAAGCAACATGGATTCGGGCATGTTTCTGGCTGTGCAACATGCCGCAGCAGAAGCATTACAGGCAGGAAGCGAATGGACAGAATCGCTCAACACGGTTTACCGGAAACGAAAGCAAGCCGCGCATCATCTGCTGGAGGTACTGCAATGCACCTTCAACGAAAGGCAAGCGGGATTGTTTGTGTGGGCGAAAGTACCGGATAATGTACCGAATGTGGAGCAATGGCTTGATGAAATCCTGTACGAAGCCCGCGTGTTTATAACACCCGGTTTTGTGTTTGGCAATAACGGCACGCGGTATATCCGCCTTTCGTTGTGTAATCCGGAAGAGAAAATTATAGAAGCGGCCCAACGGATACAGCAGATGAATGCAGAAAAGCAAAAACAAATCAACACAGCATGAAAAGCAAAGCAACTATTGTAGGATTGGGGTTAATTGGAGGATCGATTGCTCTGGACTTACGCCATTTGGGTTTATATGATGAAGTTACCGGGGTTGATAAGAATGCCGATCATGCGGAGCAGGCGCTTCGATTAAATCTGGTTGACAAAATCGAACCGGAAGATAAAGCGCTGGCCTCAGCCGACCTGGTTGTGCTGGCCATTCCGGTAAATGCCATTCAGGCATTGCTGCCGGCTGTGCTGAGTTTAGTAAAGGACACAGCAGTAGTCGTTGATACGGGATCTACCAAGTTTATGATTTGCAGATCGGTGAGCCGGCATCCCAAACGAAATCAGTTTGTGGCGAGTCATCCGATTGCAGGAACTGAAAATTCCGGTCCGGCAGCGGCTTTCTGCGGATTGTTCAGAGATAAAACAAACATTATCTGCGAAGCTGATCAATCCGCGCCCGCAGCGGTAGAGGTTGCGCTCCGTCTGTTCCAGGAACTGGGCATGAAAACCATTTTCATGCAGCCCGATGAACACGACCGCCATTTGGCGTATGTTTCGCACCTCTCGCACGTAAGTTCCTTTCTGCTGGGGCAAACCGTGTTGGATATTGAAAAGGATGAAAAAAACATAGCCGCGTTGGCAGGTAGCGGGTTTGCTTCCACCGTGCGACTGGCCAAAAGTTCGCCCGATATGTGGGCGCCAATCTTCGAGCAGAATATGGAATACCTCAGCCAGGCGTTGCAGGAGTACATTATCCACCTGCAGCGTTTTCAGCATCATTTACTCAAGCGCAATACCGGTGAACTTCATCGAACGCTGCGCGAAGCCAATCAAATCCGCAGAATACTGGAAGGAATAGAAATAAAATCAACGTCAATCACAGAAAAACCTATTGTATGAAAAAGGAAATACAACCTGAACAACTCACTGCGTGGTTCCCGAAGGTGAGCAATGGCACACCGTTGCTCATTTCCGGCCCGTGCAGTGCCGAAACAGAAGCCCAGATGCTGAACACGGCACGGCAACTGGCGGCTACGAAAAAAGTAAGCGTACTGCGTGCCGGTATCTGGAAACCGCGTACCCGCCCCGGCCAGTTTGAAGGTGCGGGTACAGAAGGACTTACCTGGCTTATCCGGGCGAAACAAGAAACGGGCTTGCCCGTGGCTACCGAAGTAGCCAATGCTCAGCATGTGGAGTTGTGTCTTAAATATGGTGTAGATATACTGTGGGTAGGCGCCCGCACCACGGTAAACCCGTTTTCGGTACAGGAAATTGCCGATGCGCTTCACGGTGTTGATATACCTGTGCTGGTAAAAAACCCGGTAAACCCCGACATCGAGTTATGGCTGGGTGCGCTGGAACGCCTACACAAGGCTGGTATTACCAAACTGGCCGCTATCCACCGTGGGTTTTCGTCTTTTGAAAAAGGACCCTTTCGAAACGCCCCCATGTGGGATTTGGCCATCGATCTGAAAACACGTGTTCCTGAATTGGCCATTTTATGTGACCCCAGCCACATTTGCGGTACTCGCGAACTCATTCCGTTCATTGCTCAAAAGGCACTCGACCTTGATATGGCCGGGCTGATGATTGAAAGCCACGTCCATCCTGATGCCGCCTGGAGTGATGCCAAACAACAGGTTACTCCTGCAGCGCTTGCCAAACTGGTGGACGGGCTGATTGTGCGCCAGCCTTCGGTTGACAACCGTACATTCAAAGACACACTTACGCACCTGCGCGAAGAGATCGACCAGTTGGATGATGAGATTATGCAAAAGCTCTCGGCCCGGATGAAGATTTCAGAAAAAATCGGACGGTACAAAAAAGAGAACAACGTTACCATATTGCAGGTAAGCCGGTGGGAAGAGATCATCCATACGCGCATAGCGCTGGGGCTGGCCATGGGGCTGTCGGAAGACTTTACCCGTGATATGCTCAAACTGGTACACCATGAGTCCATACACGTACAAGAACGCGTAATGAACCGGGTGAACAGCAGTGCTGAATAATTGCAATGACGGACTGGTTGCTTATTTTTGACTTACCGAAATGTGTCCTGCAAGGTACTCTGCGACAGTGTATATTGAATTACACAGTGTTCTCCAGGAAGCACAGCAGAGAAGAGAAATACAGCGTCCGTTTCTTTTTATCATTTTTGATACATGAAGTTCCTTGGTTTTTTTATTGTTGGCATTTTATTCTGTTATCAGCAGCCCGACAAATCCTACCTGCTTGGGCGGTTTAATCCAGAGGCTGACGTACGCTTTGTAAAACCGGCCGATGAACATACGGAAGGCGCAGCCCGCAGCCAGTATCTGCGTAAGGAAACGTATGAAGCCTTTGTGGCAATGGCGCAAGCTGCAGCAAAGGATGGGGTTAAACTGGTAATCCTTTCGGCAACCAGAAACTTTGAAACCCAAAAAAGCATCTGGGAACGCAAGTGGCAGGCCGAAGCTTCCATTGCCGATGAAGCCGAGCGGGCCAAAAAGATTTTGCTGTACTCCTCTATGCCGGGCACTTCGCGCCACCACTGGGGTACCGATATGGACCTTAATAACCTGAACAACGCATACTTTGAGTCGGGCGAAGGATTAAAGATTTACCAGTGGCTCGTTGCGCATGCTCACGAGTATGGTTTTTGTCAGCCCTATACTTCGAAAGATCAGGGACGTACCGGCTATGAAGAAGAAAAATGGCACTGGTCGTACACACCGCTGTCAGTGCCTTTACTGGAAGCCTATAAAAAAACAATTTCCCTGAATGACATAACCGGTTTCAAGGGCAGTGAAACCGCGGTACCACTGGATGTAATAAAGAAGTATGTTGACGGAGTGGCGTGTAAGTAGCCGGTTCTCCAACCCGGTTATGGGTTACTCACTTTTTTTCAGGTGAATGGTTTGTGTCGGATAGGCAAACTCAATACCTTCTTTTTCAAATGCCTCGTAAATTTTATAATTCACGTCCTGTACAATGTTCATGTATTCTTTGTAGTCGGAGGATTGAACAAAAAATACGATCTCAAAATTAAGGCTGAAGTCACCATAGGTGGCAAAGTGTACCCGGTCGGGTGTGGTTAAGGGTTCGTTAATAATGATCTGCGTTATCATATCCGGAATCTTCTTCAGTTTTTCCAGAGGTGTTCCATACACCACGCCTATGGTAAAGATAGCGCGCCTTTGTTCCATGCGCCTGAAGTTGTGCAGGCGTGAGGTAGTCAGGTTACTGTTGGAAATAATAATTTGCTCACCCGAAATGCTTTTGATACGCGTGGTCTTTATCCCGATGTACTCCACCGTACCGCGCTTGTCGTCTACCACAATAAAGTCGCCTACCTCAAAAGGCCTGTCAAAGAAAATGACGAAATAGTTAAATAAATCACCCAGTATATTTTGTGCAGCCAGGGCGATGGCAATACCACCGATACCCAGGCCGGTAACAATAGCGGTTACGTTGTATCCGAAATTGTCGAACAGAAAAACCAGGCCTAATGCCCACACGGCAATGTTGACAACCACCATGATGCCGGTGATTTGCTTCAGCTTGGTTTCGCCATTTTCCTGTTTGAGTACATAGGCTTCAAGCAGTTTGCGGATGGCGCTCAGAATGATTCGGATCACAAAGAATACAATGACTGCCGTAGTGGCTTTGGATACGATGTCCGAAACACGCGGAGTTAAGTTGAGGTAGTGAATACCCCAGTACAGGATGAGAAAATTAAGGATGGGCAACCCGAACCGCTCAACGCCAAGCACCACGTAATCATCCAGCCTGGTTTCGGTTTTGGTGGCCCATGCCTTCAGCCGGTTTAACAGCATTTTCCGGAACAGGCGGAGTACAGCCATTCCACCGAGGATAATGCCAAATGCGATGGCATAGTCCTGAACCGTATTATTGAAATAAACATTATCCAGCAACTCTTTCATAAGGAAATTGTAAGCGGGTTAAAATTAATCATAACCAAGTGCTGCGGGCAAAATTCACAAAGATTTCTTCTGCCTTGCTTCCTTTACGGCAATTAATTCTCGAACTTTCTCTTTCCAAAAATCCCTGCCTGTTATGAAAAATCTTCCGTTGAAAAAAATTGCACTGATTGTACTTGTAACCGGTGTTTTTGTTGCCGGATTCTTTTATTTCAAACCGGGCGCAGCCACACGCGAACCGGCTACATACATCAATCCTGCGTTTGCTGAATACATCTCCACGTATTCGGCAGGTTTGCTCAGTTCAGGCAGCCCGCTTCGCATCGGATTCACCCGGGATGTTGCCGATTCTGCCTGGATTGGGAAGGAAACTTCGGTTAAACTTTTTGAATTTACCCCTGCTGTAAAAGGAAAAGCCTCCTGGCTTGACAGGCGTACGCTGGAGTTTAAACCCGAAGAGCGGTGGCTTTCCGGGCAACGCTATGAAGTGAAACTCCTTCTTTCAAAACTTGTACAGGTACCGTCTGACCTGAAAACTTTTGTGTGGTCATTCCAAACCATTGCGCAGAATTTTGAACTCGCTGTAGATAATGTTAAACCGTATGTAAAAGCCGAATTAACCCGTCAGAAAATTGAAGGCGTATTGACTACGTCCGATTTTGCTCCCGCTGAAGTGGTTGAACGCAGCCTTCGGGCATCGCAGGAAGGAAAGAATCTAAACATCACCTGGGCACATACGGGCGAAGGCCGGCAACACAATTTTATTGTTGAGGATGTTGAGCGCAAAGAAACGGAAAGTAAAGTTTTACTGACCGTAAACGGCAAGGAACTGGGCATAAGCCGAACCGATGAGCAGGAAATAGAAATCCCCTCTCTAAGCGATTTTAAAGTGATGAGCGTGCGGGTTGATCAGGCCTCCGGCCAGCATGTGGTGGTGCAATTCTCCGATCCGCTAAACGAAAAGCAAAACCTGGCCGGGTTGGTTAGTTTAACCGGAATAAGCAGCCTGGAATTTCAAATTCAGGATAACCTGCTACGGGTCTATCCCCCGGTGCGCCAAACCGGCAAAAGCACACTCACCATTGAAGCGGGGATTCGAAATATACTCAACTATAAAATGAAAGAACCCGCCACCGCTGAAGTGATGTTCGAGGAGCTTAAACCGGCTGTGCGCTTTGTGGGCAAAGGCACCATACTTCCCGGAACGGATGGCCTGGTGCTGCCTTTTGAAGCCGTGAATCTGAAAATGGTAGATGTACAGATTGTGAAAATTTTTGAAAGCAACATCGTGCAGTTCTTCCAGGTAAACGACATGGATGGAAATTCGGAGTTGCGCAGGGTGGGCAAACGGATAATAAAGCAACCGGTCTCGCTCGAAAACTCCGGTGTGGTTGATTTAGGCCGATGGAACCGATTTACCCTCGACCTTTCAACCCTGATAACACCCGAACCGGGCGCCATTTACCAGGTACATCTTGGTTTTAAGAAGGCCTACTCCGTTTATACCTGCAGCGATGCTGACCAGTCAGCTGAGAATTTTATTGAAGTTGATACAGAGCCTGATGATGAGAAAGAATTCAGTTACTGGGATTCGTATCAAGAATACTATTACGGAGACGATTACGATTGGCAGGAACGCAACAATCCGTGTCATTCGTCCTATTATAATGGAGAGAAAAACATCAGTCGAAATGTGCTGGCCAGCGACCTTGGTTTGATTGCCAAACGGGGTGGTGACGGCAGCACGGTAGTTTTTGTTACCGACATGAAAACAACCAAACCCCTTTCGGGTGTAACGCTTGAACTCTATAACTATCAGCAGCAGCTTATCGGCAGTGCATCCACCGGTTCAGAGGGTAAGGCAATTATTGCAACCCGGGAAAATCCGTTTGTGCTGGTGGCAAAAAGCGGTTCGCAGCGCGGCTACCTTAAACTTTCTGATGGCGAATCATTGTCGCTAAGCAATTTTGATGTGAGCGGAGAACGGGTTAACAAGGGATTGAAGGGGATGATTTATGGTGAACGCGGTGTGTGGCGCCCGGGCGATTCGTTATTCCTGACTTTCTTGCTTGAAGATAAGCTCAAACTTATTCCTGCGGCCCACCCGGTGGTATTTGAACTCCAGAACCCGCAAGGCCAGGTCGTTCAGCGCCTGGTGCGCTCAGCCGGTGAAAATGGCTTTTACAAATTCGCCACCAATACAGAAGCCGATGCCCCAACGGGTACCTATACGGCACGCGTAAAAGTGGGTGGCACTGAATTTACACAGCCGGTTAAAATTGAAATGGTGAAACCCAACCGACTGAAAATCAATCTGGATTTTGGAGTGGACAAGATTACGGCAGGCAGCAGTAACCTAAGTGGAAAGTTAAATGTAAAATGGCTGCATGGCGCTCCGGGCAAAAACCTGCGTGCCGAGTTTGAAGTGTTACTTACCCGGGGTGAAACCAAATTCCAACGTTACCCGGATTATACATTCGAAGATCCTTCACTGGAATTTTACAGCGAAGCGCAACCTGTGTTTGACGGCTATACCGATGCGGAAGGAAATGCTACAGTAAACACCACGCTTCAAGCCAGTGAATATGCACCCGGTGTGTTGAATGCGGTGTTTCGGGGTAAAGTTTTTGAAGAGAGCGGCAATTTTTCTACCGACCGGTTCAGTATTCCTTTTTATCCTTTTACCTCTTTTACCGGTATTCGCTTGCCCGCGGGCGATAAAGCGCGTGGCATGCTGCTCACCGACACCACACATCGCGTGGATGTAGTTACCGTGGACGCAGATGGAAACCCGGTTTCGCGTGACCGGGTTGAGGTAACGCTATACAAATTAACCTGGAGTTGGTGGTGGGACAACACCGAAGCCAATGCGGTATATCGCACCTTTTCACAGGCCAAAGAACTGAGCAGCGGCACCATTGCCACCCGGAATGGAAAGGGCGAGTGGAAATTTAAAGTAAAGTACCCGGATTGGGGCCGCTACCTGGTTCGTGCGTATGACCCGGTTTCCGGACACAGCACAGCCAAAGTGGTTTATATTGACTGGCCCGGCTGGGCCGGCCGCGCTCGCGGTGGCACCGATGCGGCTACCATGCTGTCGTTCTCATCCGATAAACCGGGTTATGCTATTGGCGAAAAAGCAAGTATCGTCATCCCCGGCAGCGCGCCCGGCCGTGCCCTGGTAAGCATTGAAAACGGAAGCCGCGTGATTGAAAGCTATTGGGTGGAAACCAAACAAGGCGATACGCCATTTTCGTTTACCGTTACCCGCGACATGACTCCGAATGTGTTTGTGCACGTTACGCTGGTGCAGCCGCACAACCAAACCGTGAATGATTTACCGATACGTTTGTATGGCGTAATTCCCGTTTCAGTGGAAGATCCGCAAACCCATCTTGAACCGGTTATCGAAATACCCGATGTGCTGGAGCCGGGCCAGGAAGTCGTTATCCGAGTTTCGGAAAAGAACAAACGCAAAATGACCTACACCCTTGCTCTGGTGGACGAGGGCTTGCTTGACCTGACACGCTTTAAAACACCTGATCCGTGGAAACGATTTTATGCGCGCGAAGCACTGGGTGTAAAAACCTGGGATGTGTACGATCAGGTTATCGGATCGTTTGGTGGAAAAATCGAACGCCTTCTTGCCATTGGAGGAGATATGGAGGTAATGGCCAAAGAAGATGACGCCAAGGCAAACCGGTTTAAAGCGGTGGTAAAATTCCTCGGGCCGTTTACCTTATCAGGGGCAAAAAATGAACACCGCTTTATAATGCCCAACTACATTGGCTCGGTGAAGACCATGGTGGTAGCCGGTTATGAAGGCGCTTACGGTTCAGCTGAAAAGGCTACACCGGTACGCAAGCCACTGATGGTGCTGGCTACCCTGCCGCGCGTGCTGGGCCCGGAAGAAAAACTGAAACTCCCCGTTACGCTATTTGCTACGGAGAAAAACGTTCGGAACGTAAAAGTTGAAGTTAAAACCAGCGGACCCTTGCAGGTTAAGCAAGCTTCGCAAAATGTTTCGATGACTGGCTCAGACATGACCCTTAATTTTGATCTGGAAGTGAAAAGTATGCTTGGCTGGGGCAAAGTGGAAGTAACGGCCACTTCCGGTAATTACACTTCGAAAGATGTTATTGACATCCAGGTTCGCAATCCAAACCCTCCGGTAACGAAAGTTCAGGAAGCCATGGTTGAAGCCGGCAAAACCTGGACAGTTAATGCAACACCGGTAGGCATGCCAGGCACCAATACAGCTACCCTGGAAGTTTCCACACTTCCGCCCATTAATCTGGGCCAGCGAATGAAGTACTTGCTGCAGTATCCGTACGGATGTATTGAGCAGACTACCTCTTCGGTGTTCCCGCAGTTATATGTTAACCAGGTGAAAGCATTAACCGATGGCGAACAAGCTGCCATTCAGGCTAACATCAAAGCCGGTATCGAAAGGCTAAAATCCTTTCAGCAGCGTGATGGCGGATTTTCGTATTGGCCGGGAGGAGAAGATACCGATAGCTGGTCAACCACGTATGCCGGGCATTTTCTGTTGGAGGCTGAACAAAAAGGCTATTATGTTCCGGGCGATATGATTAAGCGTTGGAAGAAATTTCAGCGCAACCGCGCTCAAGCCTGGCGCAAAAGTGAGGATGCCTACAGCAGCGAACTGATTCAGGCATATCGCCTGTATGCGCTCGCAGTGGCGGGTGATCCGGAACTGGGCGCCATGAACCGTTTACGTGAACAAGGAAATCTTCCGGTAACAGCGGCCTGGATGCTGGCAGCAGCCTATGTGCGTGCCGGCCAGCCCGAAGCGGCAAGAAAATTAATTGAGAATATGCCCGCTACGGTTAAACCCTACCAGGAAATGGCGTACTCTTACGGATCGGATTTGCGCGATAAAGCCATTATCCTTGAAACACTCGTGTTGCTGAATGAGCGAACAAAAGCATTTGATCTGCTCAACGATATTTCGGCATCGCTAAGCAATGCTTCGTATTGGATGAGTACACAAACCGTAGCGTGGTGCCTCAAATCGGTGGGCGCATTTGCTTCGGCCGAAAAGCGCGGTGAACTGAAATTCTCATACAGCTATAATGGAAAAGAGGTTACCGCTTCAACGGATTTGCCTGTGGCACAGGTAACCTTACCAGTTGACGGAGCCACCTCAGGTGCATTGAAGATTATCAACCAGAGTGGTGGTGTGTTGTTCGCCCGGTTAATTGGCGAAGGCATACCGGCACAGGGCGATGAGCAGGAAGAATCAAGCAACCTGGGTATCAGCGTAACCTACCTGGATATGAACGGAGGAGTCATTGACCCAACGCGCCTTGATCAGGGAACAGAGTTTATGGCATCGGTAACGATAAGCAATACCGGTGTACGGGGTGCATATAAAAACCTGGCGCTTACACAGATCTTTCCTTCAGGTTGGGAGATTAACAACCTTAGGCTGGATGAAGTAGCCTCCCGTGCCGGTGGGGATACACCTACCTACCAGGATATTCGCGATGACCGCGTGTACACCCACTTCGATTTGGGTGGTGGCCAGCGTAAAACATTCCGGGTGTTACTCACCGCAAGCTATACCGGCACCTACTATTTGCCGGCCGTAAGTTGCGAAGCCATGTACGATCGTTCAGTATATGCGCGAAGAAAAGGACAAGTGGTTGACGTGGTTAAACCTGAGGTGCAATGAAACCATTTCGCGCATGCCAAGTTAGCTGGTGTATCCTCGTTCTTCTTTCATACCGGATATCAGCACAATCTGTTTCTCTTGATGAAAGGGAGGTATTGCGACTGTTCCATAAAAAATTTGAATGGTTGAAAAATCACCAGGTTGATTCGTTGCACGGAATGCTGGACGATAACCTGATGTACATTCACTCGAACGGATGGGTTGAAACCAAGGCCGATGTGATTGACGATTTAAAAACCGGTAAGCTGGCGTATCGGCAGGTGGATATTAAGGAGGCGTCAGTGCGCCTGTATGAGAACACGGCTATCGTTACCGGCAAAGGAACTTTTGCCGGAATGAACAGCGGAACGGAGTTCAGTTTAAATCTTTTGTTTACAGAAGTTTACATCAGGAAGGGAGGCAGGTGGAAGCTTGCCTCTCGCCACGCCAACCGGCTGCCCTGAAGAGAGCGCTATGAAACTAACCGGAAAAGTAATCGGACTACTGGTTGCGGCACTTGGTTTTTTTGCCTGGTATTATTCTGCGTTACCCGATCCGTTATTTACAAGACCCTACTCGACCGTGCTGGAAGATGAGCGTGGCGAACTGCTTTCTGCCGCGATTGCCCGCGATGGGCAATGGCGTTTTCCGCAAATGGATACGGTACCGCAAAAATTCATAGAGGCCCTCATTCTTTTTGAAGACAAACGCTTTTACAGCCATCCAGGTGTTGATGTTCTTTCGCTGGCACGCGCATTAAAACAAAATATACAGCATAGGAAAGTAGTAAGCGGTGGCAGTACGATAACCATGCAAGTTGTTCGCTTATCACGCAACCGGCCCCGAACCTATCTTGAAAAATTTCTGGAAATCGTTCTGGCCACCCGCCTGGAGTGGCGCTATTCAAAGGAGGAGATTCTTACACTGTATGCATCGCATGCTCCGTTTGGCGGTAATGTGGTAGGGTTGGAGGCGGCCTGCTGGCGGTACTTTCAGCGTCATCCCGATGAACTTTCGTGGGGTGAAGCCGCCTTGCTGGCGGTGCTGCCGAATGCTCCCACATTAATTCATCCGGGTAAAAACAGAAACGCACTGCTTTCCAAGCGCAACCGGCTGCTGGAGCGGCTGCATCAGGCCGGTAAATTAGATGCTGTTGAGTTGGATTTGGCAAAGGCCGAATCGTTGCCTGAACGGCCTCTTCAACTCCCCCGGATAGCCAGCCACTTGCTGGATCGTTCCATCCGCGAAGGGAAGGAACAAAAGCGGGTGCGGTCAACACTGCGCTACGCCCTCCAAACCCGTGCTGAGCAGATAATTCAGGATCACCAAAGGCGATTAGCCGGTAACCAGATTTACAATGCAGCGGTTATTATTGCTGAGGTTGAAACCGGCAAGGTGGTAGCTTATGTAGGGAATACCAGCGGGGTTCCTGGTGAAGATCACGGACAAGCGGTTGACATGGTGACCTCCAGACGCAGTACCGGCAGCATTTTAAAACCGGTACTTTACGCAGCTATGCTCGATGAAGGAAAGCTGCTTCCGGGAACATTGCTTCCGGATATCCCCACCATCATCAACGGATTTGCGCCAAAAAATTTCTCCAAAGATTATGATGGGGCCGTTCCTGCCGATAAGGCATTGATTCGTTCGTTGAATATTCCGGCTGTACTCATGCTTCAGGATTACCGCTACGAAAAGTTGTACACGTTGCTGAAAACCATGGGCATGAAAACACTCACCAATTTACCTGATCACTACGGTCTTTCACTTATTTTAGGTGGTGCCGATGGTACCCTGTGGGACATTACTGCACTGTATGCTTCCATGGCCCGGGTATTGAATCATTTCTCCTTACGCAAGGATGAATCCCGATACGCAACATCCGATTATCACGCATTAACCTATGTTCAGTCTTCTGCCGGCAAACAACATCCGATGCAGGATAATCCCCTCATTCATGCGGCCTCTTTGTACCAAATGTTTACCGTGCTTACGGAAGTAAACCGCCCGGGTGAAGAAACCGGATGGAAGAATTTCTCCAGCACCAGACAAATAGCCTGGAAAACCGGAACCAGTTTTGGCTTTCGCGATGGCTGGGCCGTTGGGGTTACTCCGGAGTATGTGGTTGGTGTGTGGACAGGGAATGCCGATGGCGAAGGCCGGCCGGGCTTAACGGGCAGTGAAGCAGCAGCACCCATCCTGTTCGAAATATTTTCAGTGTTGCCGGCAACGTCATGGTTTCATCAGCCATTTTCCGAAATGGAACAGATAACGGTATGTAAGCAAAGCGGCATGCGCAGTACGATACTCTGCGAAAAAACCGATACCATTTGGGTTACTGAGGCCGGATTAACCTCCAGACCCTGCTCATATCATCGCATGGTGCATTTAAGTGCAGATGGCAGGTATCGGGTTCATGCCGATTGTGAACCGTTAAATAGCCTCAGGTCGGTGCCCTGGTTTGTACTTTCACCGGTGCAGGAATATTATTACCGTGTAAAAAACGTATCATACAAACCCCTTCCTCCGTACCGGCAGGATTGTGTACAGGCTGCAGCCGTTGCCACGATGGAACTGGTCTATCCGAAAGAAAATGCACGGATATTTATTCCCAGGGAGTTGAACGGTACCCGGGGTACATCTGTATTTGAACTGGCACACCGCAACCCTGCGAGTAGGGTTTACTGGCATTTAAACGGTACTTACATCGGCAGTACCCAAAACCGGCATCAAATGGCATTGAATCCCGGGCCCGGAAAACATACACTTATCGTCATTGATCAGGCCGGAGAACCCCTGGAGCGGCATTTTGAGGTGCTTTCTAATTGATAAATATCTGATATGTAAGGTTTTAGTTGATATTTATTAATTCTATAATAAACGGTAGCCTACATTTGTCCTTATAAATAAAGATTTGTGCTATGAAGACTCTCAGAAACATCGTCCTGGCAGCAACCCTTTTGATGGTTTGCTTCCCCGAACTTGCCCAAAGCAACGACTTTCAAGGTCACCATTATGTTGTGATCGGGGCTTTTGCCATAAAGAAAAACGCCATTCGGTTTACTTCAAAAGTATCGGCAGGTGAGTTTCATGCCAAGTTCGAATTGAATCCTGCTCGGCAGCTTTATTATGTGTATGTACTTACTACCGATAACCGGAATGAAGCGATTGAACTGGCCATGAAACTTCGAAGTGAATCGCCCTACGATGACACCTGGGTGTATAAAGGCTTGCTTGGCGAGAACCAAGCAATTGCAGTTAAGGGCATTGATATTAATCCGGCAACCCTAACCAAGGTTGAGCAGGTTGAGTCAAATGATTCGGAGATTGCCGCAGCCGAGAATACCACTACTTCAGCCCGTCAGGTAATTTTTGAAGAAGTTACTTCGGTAAATCAGCAACAACCTGAACCTTCAATTATTGAGAATTTGTCGGGCAAGAATTTCTATTTCAAGGTTTTCCGAGCCGATACAAAAGAAACTATTGATGGAGATGTTAATGTAATTGACAATGAGCATTTAAAAAAGGTAGGATCCTTTGCCGCTAACCGGTCTGTTAGCATAGCCAATCCAAACAATAAATCCGGTAACCTTTCGCTGATTACCGAAGTTTTCGGCTACCGTAAAATTCAGCGGGAAATCAACTACGTAAACCCCGAAGCGGAAGATGTTGTAATGGATAGCGAAAATAACGTAGTTGTTCCGTTTGAACTGGTGCGTTTACAAAAAGGGGATATTGCGGTGATGTACAATGTTTACTTTTTCAAGGATGCGGCTGTTATGCGGCCGGAATCGCGCTGGGAAGTAAATAGTTTACTGAACATGTTGAATGAAAACCCGAAGTATAAAATAAAAATTCACGGGCATACCAACGGCAACGCCCCCGGAAAGATTATTTCAATGAGCGAAAAATCAGATAACTTCTTTGCGCTCAACAATACCCGTGATGGATTTGGCTCAGCGAAAAAGCTTTCGCTGGAGCGTGCAGAAGTGATTAAATCGTACCTGGTTGCCAACGGCATTGATGAAAAGCGCATGCAGGTAAAAGCGTGGGGAGGAAAAAAACCTGTTGTTGACAAGTTGCACAGCCTTGCCGAAAACAATGTGCGGGTGGAAATAGAAATCTTGGAGCATTAACCGGTCATCGCTTTTAGCACATCGTGCTGGGTGATGATGTGCACTTGTTGCTTTTCATCGCGCACCAACACGGCTTTGTTGTCTTTATTCAACAGCGATGATAATACATCCAGCGTGCTGTCGGGAGCAACAAACAGCATAGGTTTGTCCATCACCTCGCCAATGGTTTTGTTTTTTAACTGTGGGTCTTCCATCATTTTTTCGAGCAGTCCGGATGAACTAATGCTGCCGACAAAGGCATCGTTTTCGGTAATTGGAATCTGGTCAATTCCTTCACGGCTCATCAGCAGGATGGCTTCACTTACCATGGCGTTTTTATCCACTGTAAATAAACCGGTGCGCCCGTTGCGGGATTGAATCAGGTGGCGGGCTGTGGCTGCATAAGGCGTTTCGGCAAAGCCATGGTCTTTCATCCACTGGTCGTTGTACACTTTAGCCAGGTAACGGGTACCGTGGTCGGGCAAGAGAATTACCATTACATCGTTTTGCTTAAGGTGCTCGCGTGCGTATTCCAGCGCACCGTGCACAGCCGAGCCGCTTGACCAGCCTACGAACAGTCCTTCTTCGCGGGCGAGTTTGCGTGTCATGAGGGCACCGTCCTTATCCGTTACCTTAATAAACAGGTCAATCACATCGAAGTCCACATTTTTCGGAAGGATATCCTCACCAAATCCTTCCGTCAGGTAAGGGTAAATTTCCTTTTCATCAAAGATGCCGGTCTCTTTATATTTTTTAAATACCGAACCGTACGTATCAATGCCAACGGCTATGATATGCTGATTCTGATCTTTTAAATACCGGGCTGTTCCGCACATGGAGCCGCCCGTGCCCACGGTGGCAACATAATGCGTAATTTTTCCATCCGTTTGTTTCCATATTTCCGGTCCGGTGGTTTCGTAATGCGCCTTGGCATTGCTCGGGTTATCGTACTGGTTGGGGTAAATCGAGTTGGGAATTTCCTTATTCAGTTTTCGTGCTACCGAATAATAGGAGCGCGGATCATCCGGCTCCACATTGGTCGGACAAACAACCACCTCAGCGCCAACGGCCCGCAGTATGTTTATTTTTTCCTGCGATTGTTTGTCGGCCATGGTAAAAATACACTTGTAACCTTTGGCTATGGCGGTCAGCGCCAGGCCCATCCCTGTATTGCCGGATGTACCTTCAATAATAGTCCCTCCGGGCTTGAGAATGCCGGCTTTTTCGGCATCTTCAATCATCCTCAAAGCCATCCGGTCTTTGGTGGAATTGCCCGGGTTAAAGTATTCAACTTTGGCCAGGTAGGTTCCCGGCAATCCTTTAAAAATTCGGTTTAACCGGATTATGGGCGTATTCCCGATGGTTTCTATGATAGAATTATGAATGTGCATGGGCTGTAAAGTTACAAAAATTGAGTACCCCTGTTCAGGGGTTAATTTTCAGATAAATTTTCTGGTTTTAAGGTTACGATTATCGTCTACGGGTTATTATGGATAAGGCTCCTACGAACTTGGGGTGTAAATGCCTGAAATCATTAACTTTACAAGTTTTAGTTTAAAAGCGATTACCTTAAAGAGTATTTGTCTATGGTTCGGATTTTTACAGTTTTTAGTTTGCTTTTTATCTCATGGCAGGCGGCAAATGCCCAGGCCACATTTACTTCAATAGCCAGCGGTGACTGGGATGGTGGCCTTTCGGTGTGGTCGGTGGTTGGTGTTGATGGAGACAACATCCCCGATGCCGATGATGAGGTGATTATTGCGACCGGGCACACCATCAATGTGAATGTAAATGCGGCCTGTAACACGTTAACGCTTAACGGTACGGCCAATCTCTTCTTCAATACCAAT
>JBKBOE010000007.1:0-53940 GCA_046294915.1 Cyclobacteriaceae bacterium
GATAAGCTTCCAAGAAGGTAACATACGTGCTGGCATCTTCAGCTGTGGATAAAATAATGGCCACCGCTGCCGCGATAATGACGATGATGAAAATGTGTGTTTTTTTCATGTGCTTTCTTCTCCCCTGTAAACGGGAGCTAAATTACTGAAAAGGCAGTTAACCAGACTTCTTATTTAACTCCTTTTCAATTCGGCTAACCTTCCTGTCCAGCAAAAACAAATACACAAACAATCCCGCCAGCACAATCAGAATAATGCCTACAATTACATAAATCTTTCCCTCCGCACGCAGGGTATCGGCCATCTCAACGTCCTGTGCCCATGCTGAAACCGTTGAGCAAATCAGTACCAGTGTTGCCGTAATTTGTGTTAACCAATGCCTCATAAATTTGTTTCTGAAATTTTTTCCTGAATTAATTTATAGCGTAACCGCAGATTGGCAATCCACAGGCCCACCAAAAACCAGCCCGCTACAGCCGGATAAAAAACCAGGCGCATGCGGCTGTCGAGGTCGTAGGCGTTGAAGCCCGGGTTGCCCCCGTTGCCGGGGTGCATGCTGCTGGTTAACCGGGGTATGATAAAGAGCAGCGGAATCATGGCGGCAAAAGCAAAGATGTTGTACACCGCGCTGAGCCGCGCGCGCTGCTCGGGATTATCCAGCGAGCCACGCAATACAAAATATGCCAGGTAAATGAGCAGGGCCACAGCTGCCCCGTTTTGTTTCGGATCGCCATGCCAGGGCGAACCCCACGTATAGTTGGCCCACAGCATGCCGGTAATGATGCCCAGCACCCCGAAGGCTGTACCTGCATGGGCAAACGCTTCTGCTTTAACATCCAACACATGGGAGGGATTTCGCAGGTACCTTATGGAATAGTACACCGAACCCATATACAGCAGCACCATGCCAAACCACATGGGCACATGAAAGTACAACGCGCGGATGGTTTCATTTAAAATGTTCAGCCTCGGCACGTCCATAAGCAAACCGGCCGTGTGCACATACACCAGTAAAACAATTGCCGTTATTTTAAGTCCTCTCTTCATTGAACCAAAACTTCATTTCCCTCCCCTCTATGGTGGATAGTAAATAAAGGGGTGCTTTCAACTACGCCAAATATACGGGAACAGGATGTACGCCAGCGCACCGGCTATGCAATTTATTGCCAGCAGGTTTAGCAGTTCATCATAACTTGCTGAACGATCCAGATCGCTCAACACGTTGCCGGTAACACGCACGGCCATCAGCAAAATAGAAATCACCACCGGAAAACTCAGCACGGCCATCAGCACGTTGCTGTTGTTGGCCTTGGAGGCAATACCCGATATCAGGCTGAGCGATACTGAAAAACCCGTTGAGGTAAGCAGTAATAATACAACAAAAACCAGCTGATCGGTGACCGGATTGAAGATGAATACCGCGAAAAGAACATAACCTGTAACCGATAGTAAAAAGGCCAGCAGGCTGTTGTACAACATCTTCGAAAGAATAACCTGCTGCGCGCTGACCACCGAGTACAGATAAATAAAAACACCTTTGCGCTCGCCAATAAAACTCTTGGCCACACTGTTCACCACCGAAAAGAGAATGACCAGCCAGAACAAAGCCGACCAGGTAGCTTCATTAATGGCATTTTGCCGTAAACTAAAGGTGAGGTAACATATAAAAATCAGGCTGAACAGGTAAAGGCCCAGACCGGCAACAACCGACTTACGCCTCAGTTCAAGAATAAATTCCTTTTGCAGCAGGGTGATGATTTGCTTCATGCAGGTTACCCTCCAATTCCGGCCCAAAATAGCGGTTCCAGCCCATAAATTATTAGCTTTGCACTCCTTTTTAAACTGCACATGGCTTCTCAAAAAAGGGTTTTGGTTACCGGTACTGCCGGCTTTATCGGGTTTCACCTGTGTAAACGACTGGCATCCGAAGGCTATGCCGTAACCGGTATCGACAATATGAACGCGTACTATGACGTACAGCTTAAACAATCCCGCCTGGATATTCTCCTTAAACTTCCCGGATTTCGATTTGAAGCCATCGACCTTTGTGATAAGGAAAATATTGACCGGCTTTTTTCAAAAAATCAATTCAATTATGTGGTAAACCTGGCAGCCCAGGCGGGTGTCCGCTACTCGCTCATTAATCCTTACGCCTACCTGGAAAGCAACATGCATGGGTTCCTGAACATCCTGGAGGCTTGCCGGCATACCAGGGTTGAGCATGTAGTATATGCTTCTTCTAGTTCGGTTTACGGAGCCAATACCAAAATGCCCTTTTCGGTTCATGATAATGTTGATCATCCGATTTCACTGTATGCCGCTTCAAAGAAATCAAACGAGTTAATGGCCCACACCTACTCGGCACTCTACCACCTGCCCACCACAGGCCTTCGCTTCTTTACCGTTTACGGCCCGTACGGCCGGCCCGATATGGCCCTGTTTATTTTCACCAAAGCCATCCTGGAAGGCAAACCCATTGATGTGTACAACAACGGAATCATGAAACGCGACTTTACCTACATTGACGACATTGTTGAAGGAATGGTGCGCTTACTACCGAGGATTCCCACCCCCGATACAACCTGGAATGGAAATCATCCCGACCCATCCACCAGCTTTGCTCCGTACCGGCTATACAACATCGGCAACAACAAACCGGTTGAACTGCTGCGTTTTATTGAAGTGCTGGAAGAAAAAATCGGAAAGAAAGCGGTGAAAAATTTCCTTCCGATTCAGGATGGCGATGTGCCCGAAACGTTTGCCGATGTGGACGACCTGATGCGCGATGCCGGCTTTAAACCAAACACAAAAATTGAAGAAGGCATTGAAAAATTTGTAACCTGGTACAAAGAGTATTATAACGTTAACTGAACATGGAGAAAATCGGAATTATAGGCCTGGGCTATGTGGGCCTGCCCCTTGCCGTAGAGTTCGGAAAAGTGATGGATGTGGTGGGCTTTGATATCAATAACGAACGCATTGAAGAATTAACCTCCGGCTACGACCGCACCCGCGAAGTGGAACCCCACGAACTTAAGGAGGCTACCCGCCTTACGTACAGTAACACCCTTGCCGACCTGAAAACCGTTAACTACTTTATTGTAACCGTACCCACCCCGGTTGATGAATACAAAAAACCCGACCTTCGCCCGCTCATCAGCGCCAGCAAAACCGTAGGCCGTGTTCTTAAAAAAGGCGATATTGTTATCTATGAATCAACCGTATATCCGGGCTGCACCGAAGAAGACTGCGTGCCGGTACTGGAAAAAGAAAGCGGATTAAAGTTTAATGTGGATTTCTTCTGTGGCTATTCCCCTGAGCGGATTAACCCGGGCGACAAGCAGCACCGCGTTACCACCATTAAAAAAATCACCAGCGGCAGCACACCCGAAGTAGCCGAAAAGGTCGATCAACTCTATCGGAAAATAATTAAAGCCGGTACCCACAAAGCTTCTTCCATTAAAGTGGCTGAAGCCGCCAAGGTTATTGAAAACGCCCAGCGCGATATCAACATCGCTTTTGTAAACGAACTGGCGCTGATTTTTGAAAAAATGGGCATTGACACCCACGAAGTACTGGAGGCAGCCAGCACCAAATGGAACTTCCTCAATTTTAAACCAGGCCTGGTGGGCGGGCACTGCATTGGCGTTGACCCGTACTACCTCACCCACAAGGCCGAAAGTCTGGGCTACCACCCCGAGGTGATCAATGCCGGAAGGCGCATAAACGATAACATGGGCGCCCATGTGGCCAACACGGTAATAAAACTGATGGCGCAAAACCAACTGCCCATCTATGGCAGCAACATATTGGTGCTGGGTATAACGTTCAAAGAGAATTGTCCGGATATCCGAAACAGTAAAGTGGTTGACGTCATCCATGAACTAAAAAGTTTTGGAACGCACGTTGATGTGTACGACCCGCAAGCCGATGCGGCCGAGGTGAAACACGAATATGGCTTTGAATTAATTACAACACCGGCAAAAAAATATCACGCCATTGTGCTTACGGTGAGTCACAGCGAATTTAAATCGCTCGACCTGAACGCCATAAAAAGCCAGGGAGCGGTGGTGTACGATGTAAAAGGATTTTTAGACAAACAGGTTATAACCGAGCGACTCTGACATGAGTGGTTCAAAAAAAATACTGGTTACGGGCGGTGCCGGATACATCGGGGCCCATACGGCTGTTGAACTCACTAATGCAGGCTATGAGGTGGTAGTAATCGATAACCTGATGAACAGCGACCTCACCCTGATTAACGGGATTGAAAAAATTACCGGCTCAAAAGTAAATTTTCATCGGGGCGATTGCCGCGATAAAAAATTTCTTATAGACCTGTTTCGCACAGAAGAACCGATAGCCGCTGTTATGCACTTTGCTGCACTGAAATCAGTAGGCGAATCCGTGCAAAAACCACTCGCCTATTACGAAAATAATATCGGCTCGCTCATCGCGGTGCTGCAGGTGATGCGCGAACAAGGCGTAAAAGATTTTATCTTCTCCTCATCATGCACCGTGTACGGCCAGCCCGACAGCATACCGGTGGATGAGCAAGCGCCTTTTAAAAAGGCCGAATCGCCTTACGGACTGACCAAGCAAATCTGCGAACAGATTCTGGAGGATGTTCATAAAACCGGGTTCCGCATCATCTCCCTTCGCTATTTTAACCCGATTGGGGCTCATCCCTCGGCACACCTTGGCGAACTGCCCATCGGCATACCCAATAACCTCGTACCTTTTATTACCCAAACGGCTGCGGGCTGGCGCGATAAACTCATTGTGTTTGGCAACGACTACAACACGCCCGATGGCTCTTGCATCCGCGATTTCATTCATGTGGTTGACCTGGCCGAAGCCCATGTAAAAGCGCTTGCTTACCTGCATTCAGTAAAAGCCTCCACGCTGTATGAGGTATTCAATGTTGGCACCGGTACGGGGGTTTCGGTGCTTCAACTGGTCAATGCCTTCATCAATAAAACCGGGGCTAAACTTCCGTTCCGCATTGGTCCGCGCAGGCCGGGCGATGTTGAAAAAGTATATGCCAACCCCGAAAAAATAAAGCGGGCAATGAATTGGAAAGCGCGCTACTCGCCCGAAGATGCGCTGGTACACGCTTGGGCCTGGCAACAGAAACTAAGCCGCTGATATGCGCATCCCGTTCTTCGATTTGCAACGACAATACCAGTCCATTAAACCTGAAGTGGAGGAGGCCATCAATACGGTGTTTACTCACGCCCAATTTATTGGAGGGCCCATGGTACGCGGGTTCGAAAAATCATTTGCTGATCAGATGGGATCACCCCATTGCATCAGTACCGGCAACGGTACCGATGCACTTTTCCTCATCCTCAAGGCACTTGATTTACCGCCCGGTTCGGAAGTCATCGTGCCTGCCTGGGGCTGTATTGCTTCAGCCGAGCCGGTTACACTTGCCGGTCATCAGGTTGTGTTCTGTGATGTAGATCCGAAATTCTATACCCTTGATGTGCTTGCCGCAGAACGAAAAATTACTAAGCATACCAAAGCCATTATTGCTGTGCACCTGTACGGGCAGGCAGCCCCGGTAACCCAATTGAAGGCGTTGTGCGAACGCCATAACCTTTATCTGATTGAGGATTGTGCCCAGGCCCATCTTACCGCAGAAAACGGAGGCCGCGTTGGCAATTTTGGAATTGCTTCGGCCTTCAGTTTTTACCCCACAAAAAATCTGGGTGCTTATGGCGATGCCGGGTGCGTAATCACCTCTCAGGCTCACCTTGCTGAACGAGTCAGGAGACTGGCCAATCACGGAGCACTTCAGAAAGACGATCATGCACTGGCCGGAACCAACAGCCGCATGGATGCCCTGCAGGCTGCATTCCTTATCGTAAAACTCCGCCACCTGAACAGCTGGACTAACCGGAGAGCAGAAATTGCATCCCAGTACGCCCGAACACTTTCCGGAATAGATGAACTAACTGTACCTGCAATAAGGCCTGAGACAAACCATTCGTTTCATATATACGCCATCCGTACCAGCAGACGTGATGCGCTAAGGAAACACCTTGCTGAAAACGGAATTGAAACAGCAATCCATTATCCGTACGGCTTACCCTTTACGCCAGCATATCAACACAGCAAACGTTCCGAAACCGATTATCCTGTAACCACCTTGCTTCAACGCGAGACACTCTCACTTCCGGTGTTTCCGGAACTCTCCTCCGAAGAGGTAACCTTTATTTGTTCTGTAATCCGCGATTTTTTTAGCCGTTGAGGCCGGCTGACCCTTCAATTTAATCCTTACTTTTGAACGATTACATGGAATTTGTATGGCCATTCAACTGGCTGCCGCCATTACCTCATTTGTCATCTGCTTTTTGATCATCCCGGTGATCATCAAGTACTCGTTGGAAAAAAACCTGGTGGACATTCCGGGCAGGAGAAAAATTCATAAAAAGATCACACCCTCTATGGGTGGCATTGCCATTTTTCTGGGGTTCTCCATTGCCTCGTTAATATGGATTGATATCAGTCATTGGAAAGAAATCCGGTACATTTTAATAGCCCAGTTTGTAATTTTCTTCATCGGTGTTCGTGATGACCTTGTTCCTCTTAAACCCTACATGAAACTGCTGGGGCAGATTCTCGCTGCCAGCATCCTGTTTTTTTTGCTCGGCTTGCGGTTAACGTCCTTTTATGGCATTCTGGGAATCTATACAATCCCTGATGTGGCCAGTTACCTGTTAACGGTTTTTACCATCATCGTTGTCACCAACTCATATAATCTGATTGACGGGCTTGACGGACTGGCCGGACTTATTTCAGCCATTGCTTTACTGGCATTTGGTATCTGGTTTTTTCTGGCAGGCTCCACCGTGTATGCAATTCTCTCCTTTGGTATGCTGGGAGCCGTCATTGCTTTTCTGATTTTTAATTGGGAACCATCGGAAGTTTTTATGGGCGATACAGGCGCACTGGTTATCGGCTTAACACTCGCTATTCTTGCCATCCACTTTATTGAATACAATTATAACCTGCCCTCTTCAAACCCTTTTCGTTTTACAGGATCGGTTTCTCCGGCCATCAGTATTCTGATTATACCGTTGGCAGATACACTGCGCATTTTCCTGATTCGCGTTGCACGCGGCCAGTCGCCTTTTACGCCCGACAAAAGCCACATCCACCACAGTATTATGCGATTAGGCCTCTCTCACCGGAAAACGACCCTGATTTTAGGCTTGGTGCAATGCTTGTTTATTGCCGCAGTTATTGCCTTCAGAACGAGCAACGATAACTATGTGCTCACTGGTATTATTCTCGCTTCTGTAGTATTAAGCATTTTGCTTAACCGGCTCATCCTGAATCGCGTTGCCCATACCGATGAGGCGGACGATGACCCGGTAAAGACTTCAACCTGAAAAGTGTACTTTTGAAACAGCATCAATAAAATGGAAAGTCGCATTAAGAAATTACTTGAGGAGGTGCAGCAGTTTACCGCTTCGAATCGTGAGGCAGTAGAAGCATTCCGGCTTAAATTCATAAGTAAAAAAGGCGTGGTAAGCGAACTTTTTGACGAACTGAAGAAAGTACCCGCTGAAGAAAAGAAACAAGTAGGAAAAATACTGAATGAATTAAAGCAGGCAGCCGAAGCAAAACTGGCAGAACTTACCTCTGCCTTTGAGGGAATCAAGCCGATCCAGCCTGTACCCGATCTTACCCTTCCGCCCATCCCTAATAAAACCGGCAACGCGCATCCGTTAAGTCTGACCCGCAACCGGATTATTGAAATTTTTGAGCGGCTTGGTTTTAATGTGGCCGATGGCCCTGAAATTGAAGACGACTGGCACAACTTTACCGCACTCAATTTCCCCGAGAATCACCCGGCCCGCGAAATGCAGGATACTTTTTTTATACAGAAAAATCCGGATTTGCTGTTACGCACCCATACATCCAATGTGCAAATCCGGTTGATGACGAATCAAAAGCCTCCGCTTCGGGCCATCATGCCTGGCCGGGTGTACCGAAACGAGGCCATTTCAGCACGGGCACACTGTTTCTTCCACCAGGTTGAGGGACTTTATGTTGATCGGAATGTGGGCTTCGCTGACCTGAAACAAACCCTTTATCATTTTGCCAAAGAAATGTTCGGCAAAGACATTCGGATTCGCTTTCGCCCCTCTTTTTTTCCGTTTACCGAACCCAGTGCCGAGATTGACATTACCTGCCTTATCTGCAAAGGTACCGGCTGCAATGTGTGCAAGCACACCGGCTGGGTAGAGATTGCCGGATCAGGAATGGTGCATCCCAACGTGCTGCGTAACTGCAACATCAACCCCGAAGAGTTTACAGGCTTTGCATTCGGCATGGGCATTGAGCGCGTAGCCATGCTTCGCTATCAGATTAATGACTTGCGCTTATTTTCCGAAAATGATATTCGCTTTTTAAAGCAATTCCACACCGTAATATGATGGATCCTGAATCTATTCACACCATTGGAATTGCCGGTGCAGGCACTATGGGGCAGGGCATTGCCCAATTGTGTGCTGCTTCGGGTTATACGGTTTTACTTTACGATACATCACCTGCATTGGCCGAAAAAGGGAAAGCGGCTGTTGTTAAAGCGTTTGAAGGGTTGGTTCAAAAAAACAAACTCACCATTGAACAAAAAAATCAAGCTGTCGCTAAAATTTCGGTGGTTGAAAATCTCCAGAACTTTAAAGGTGAGTTGATCATTGAAGCCATTATTGAAAACCTGCCGGTTAAGCAGGAGTTCTTTAAAACCGTTGAAGAGGTGAATGGTCGGTCTTGTATTCTTACCACCAACACCTCATCCCTGCCCGTTACGCAAATTGCATCGGTACTGAAAAATCCGGAACGGTTGGCGGGTCTTCATTTCTTCAATCCGGCTCCCGTGATGAAACTGGTTGAGGTAATCCGGGGCGCATTGACATCTGATGAAACCATTTCATGCCTGCTTTCCTTTTCAAAAAGCATTCAAAAAACTGCGGTCGTGGCAAAAGATAGTCCGGGGTTTATCGTTAACCGGGTGGCCCGGCACTACTATGTGGAGGCACTAAAGATGCTGGAAGAGCAGGTTGCCGAAATGAAGACCATAGATGCACTAATGCGGACAAGCGGATTTAAAATGGGGCCTTTTGAACTGATGGACCTCATTGGCGTGGATACGAACTTTGCGGTAACCACATCCATATACCATGCCTTTCACCAGGATTCAAAGTTCCGCCCCAGTCGTATTCAGCAACAAAAGGTAGCTGCCGGGCATTACGGAAGGAAGAGTGGGAAAGGATTTTATGATTACGACAAGTAGGTTTTTCACCGGCAACGGAAGATGCGGGTTATTTGCCGTGCTGGCAGCCGTTCTTGCCTGCTGCTCACCCGATTTATCGGATGACCCCATTCCGCCTGCTACATTTGCTGATATTTTCATTAACCTGAGCTTACCCGAAAACCTGTCTTTGAATACTGATGGTGCCTCGAAATATTTCAATGGCGGGGTACGGGGCATTATTGTATACCGGGTTAATTCCTCAACCTACCGAGCATTTGAACGCAACTGCTCTTACCAGCCTAATAATGCATGCGCAACTGTGGGTGTGCATGTGTCAACACTTTTTATGGAAGATTCCTGCTGCGGATCAACCTTCAACTTTCAAGGCGACCCTACAGGTGGACCAGCCTGGAGGCCGCTGCGCCAGTATCATACTATTTTGAACGGAAATGAGCTGACGGTTACCGATGAGGTGGTGAATTAAAGTTTACCCCATCATTTTATCAATCAACTCATCAATGGTAATTCCCTCAGCCTCGGCTTTGAAGTTGCGCACCATGCGGTGGCGCAACACGGGCTTGGCAATGGCTTGCACATCTTCAATATCGGGCGAGTATTTACCGTTAAGCAACGCATTGCACTTGGCGCCCAGCACCAGAAACTGCGAAGCCCGCGGGCCTGCGCCCCACTCCAGGTACTCGGTGGCTATGGCTGACCCTGAGGAAATATTAGGACGCGTTTTGTTAACCAGCGTTACGGCATACTCAATTACATTATCGGGCACAGGTACCCTGCGTACCAGGTGCTGAAAGGCATTAATGTCTTCTGCTGTAAGAATCGTATTCACTTTTCGCGGCTCGTCTGTGGTTGTACTCTTTACCACTTCAACTTCCTCTTTCAGGGACGGATAGGTAAGAAGAATATTGAACATGAACCGATCGAGTTGTGCTTCGGGTAATGGATATGTTCCTTCCTGCTCAATGGGATTTTGCGTGGCCAGTACAAAAAACGGCTTCGGCAAATCGTACCGCATTCCGGCAATGGTTACAGCGTATTCTTGCATGGATTCCAACAGTGCTGCTTGCGTTTTAGGGGGCGTGCGGTTTATCTCATCGGCAAGGATGATGTTGGCAAAAACAGGGCCCTTTACAAACTTAAAGTTGCGCTCCTTGTCCATGGTTTCAGCGCCAATGATGTCTGATGGCATCAGGTCGGGTGTAAACTGTATCCGCTTAAACTGCAGATCAAGCGAAGTGGCTATGGTTTGAACCAGCAGGGTTTTGGCAAGGCCCGGCACACCCACTAATAACGAGTGACCATGACAAAAGATACCCGTGAGTACAA
Source organism: Cyclobacteriaceae bacterium (assembly GCA_046294915.1). GTDB lineage: Bacteria > Bacteroidota > Bacteroidia > Cytophagales > Cyclobacteriaceae > UBA2336. Next base: position 10,616 of record JBKBOE010000007.1, read on the forward strand.
GGCGCACTACTTCATCCTGCCCAACAATCACCTTGGCGATTTCACGGGTCAGTTCTTTATAGGTGGCCGCCAGGGTATCGGCAGCTTCCACATCATTTGCAAATCGGGTCATCGGTATCTGAATTATCTGTAAACCTAAAGGTAAACGCCTGAGCAGGGTATTGGTTTTACATGAACGAACCTATTCAATCCAATATACCGCAGTAATTGTAATCGGGATCAACACTAATGTAAACATCCTGCCTTGCTTTATTGAACCACTTTTCAAGGATTCGGTTTTGCTTTTCATTGAGGGCCGCTGCCCGGATACGGTCCCAGTCCTGTTGCAGGCTGGCCAGATGCGGGGGTATACGGGATTTATAGAAAAGTATGCGAACGGCTTCCTTGCCATCATCTGTACGATAGGCCATTGGTCTGGACACTGTTCCCACTTTCATGGTATCGATGGCAAAGAAAATAACCGGATCTAACTCATCAACCGATATCCGGGTACCACTGTCATCATCGGTAAAGAAGCCCCCATTGCCCTTTGTGCGCATATCGTCCGAAAATTCCTTGGCAGCCCGCTGAAACGTTATGGAGTCATTTAAAATACGGGTTCGAAGACTGTCAAGAAACCTGCTGGCACTCTCCACGTCCTGCTTTGATGGTGTAGGAGCCATGAGGATGTGGCGCGAATGGTATTCATTACCCCTGCGTTCCAACAGTTGAATAATATGAAAACCAAAAGACGTTTCCACGGGCATTGAAATTTCTCCGGGCTTGAGTTTAAATGACATTGCCTCAAATTCAGGTACCATCATTCCCCTTCCGACAAATCCCATGTCCCCGCCATTTACCGTTACGCTGGGGTCAGAACTGTACTTTTTTGCCAGCGTGGCAAAGTCTTCACCGGCCAGTATCCGGTTGCGGATATCCATTAACTCGCGTTTGGTAATTTCCTTCTGGGCGTTGCTCACCTTGGCTATTCTCACAATCTGGGCCACCTCCACCTCGGCCGAAAAATACGGAAGGCTGTCTTTGGGTATTTTGCTATAAAAGCGCCTTACTTCAGCCGGGGTAACCGTAATGCCTTTTGTGAGGTGTCGCTGCATTTCATTTATCACCATCTGCTCACGTATCTGATCACGCAGTTCAAGGCGAAACTGTTCGAATGTTTTGCCAAACTTCTTTTCCAGGTCTTCCTGCGACCCACCATACTGCGCCAGGATCATATCCATCCGGTATTTTGTGTTATTGTCTACCTCCGAATCGCTTACAACAATGGAATCAATCTCGGCCTTTGCCATCATCAGCTTATTCCGAAGCAATACGGCCAGGTATTGACACCGGGTTTCTTCTCCCGGCCTTCCCCCGTTGGAGACATACTCCTGATAGGCTTTATCCAACTCAGACTTTAGTACAATATAATTATCAACCTTGCCGATGATTTTATCGACAACAAAGCCTTCTGTCTGGGCCTGTAAGCTGATGGCCAGTGTCAGTAAAGCGCTACCGAGTATTACCCTTCGCATGCCTGTTATTTAAGAATCTCAAACTCCCGATTTTTCATACCGGTTAAATATACCTCATCTTCAAGTTGCTTGGCGAGTTCAACCTTTCGTTTGTTTAACAAAATATTTTTTATTTCATCTCTTACAAACTCAAGCGGTGAAATATTATCAGAAATCCGGTACTCATCCACTTTTAAAAAGTAAAGATAATTTTCATCGGCTGTTTCGTAATAAGGATTCGTTTTTAAAAACTGCACTTTGTTCGGAATTTCAATCAGGGGTGAATTTTTTACCAACTCATCAAACACCATCCAGGTTGAATCGGCAAGATGGTAGGCCGCAGAAAAACTAAGGCAATACGATTTTAATTCATTCTTTTCATTTTCCTTCTTTGAAAAAATCATCTCTTTGATTTTGTTGGTTCGCGGAGCGGTCTTAGGAACTTTAATAAAGGTTGCCCGCACAATGTTCTGCTTTAAAATAAAGTTGTCGATATTTTCTTTGTAATACTTCTCAATTGCCGCAACCTGAATGGCTGTATCCAGTCGCTGGCGAATGTAGTAGGCCTGGTACTCATACGCAATGAGGCTATACCGGTAATCCAGGATTTTTCGCTCCACTTCAGCTTCATTGATGTTAATCTTCCGTGATGCTTCCTGAATAAGCAACTGTTTTTTAATCCAGCTATTAATGTAAGCCTCAACACGGGTAGTGCTGTCGTCAGCGGTGCTGCCGGGTTGTGCAATTCCAGCCAACTCATCCTTGTAAAGAAAGGTTTGGTTTACCCGGGCCACCGGTATGCGGGCAGCATTGTCTGCGGCCGATTGATCCTGTTTCATACGGATGAAGTCGCATCCCGAAACCATTGCTGCGAGCAGCAGCAGTAGCCCTGTACCGGCAGTAAACTTACCGCACCAGTTTTCTGGTAATATATTTCTTGCCCTTTGCATCTGTTGTAACGGGGAATTTTTCCTTCAACTTTTTCACCCATTGTTGCTCCAGATAATTCTGATAATCTGAGATAACCGCTGACCTTGCCTCTTCAAACGTTGCCGGGCCTGCCGGAAGTATCTCAAAAATCCGCGCAAGGTAATACATTCCGCTATTTTCAAAGACATATGTGCCGGTTTGCCATGGAATCTGAGAAAGCACCGGCTTGTCGGCCTTCTGAAAAATCCCGGCATCCTGCCTGATTTGCCTGGATTGAACAGCCGCATTAATGGCCACCGAATCGCCTGTTTCTACCCTGGCCTGAAGCGCCTTTATATTTTCTTCAATCGCTGAAGAGTAGATTACCGCGCGCACACGTTCGCCAACTGTGTACTGCAACCGGTTTTGCTCAAAATAGTGTTTTTGCCCAGCCGAATCTTCACTTGCTCTGTTCCAGACTTCCTTCTCCATAATTTCAAAGAGCAAAATTCCTTCGTAGTATTCCTTTAATAACATTTCAAATTCAGGGTTCTTTGCTTTAATCTGTTCTTCTATAATTCGGTTGATCATCGATTCGGTAAACTGGGTATAGAGCTGCGAAACATACACATCGGGCTTCAGGGTGGTTCGCTGTTGATGAATCTTTACAAAAGACAAAAACTCCTGCACCGAAACATCCCGGTTCAGCAACCTGAACATCGCTTCATGTTCAGGCCAGCTACGCAATTGCCAGCTACCTGCCACCAGAGTTGAGTCGGCTTTTTTAAATACCTGCTCTTTGACGGCAAGGTTTTCAGAAAATGAAAACCGGGCCTTCATCTTTTCCATTATTGCCTGCCGCGAAGACTGAACACGCTCATCGCGCAACACCCGGCTTCTTAGGGAAGCTTCAATTTCCTTATAGGATGGAAGTGGAATTTTTCGCTCCAGCAGTATGATGTGCCAGCCAAAAGCCGTTTGGAACGGATCTGAAAACTCGCCAGGATATTTCAGCGAAAAGGCAACGCGGTCAAACTCCGGAACAGCAGCCATGGCTCCAACCCCGAAGGGCCGGAGCTTACATCCATTATTTTTTGAATTCTGGTCTTCCGAATAGCGGGAACACAATTCCGCCCAGGGCACCCCGCCTTTCAATTGATCGTAAATTTCAAAAATCAGATCTCTTGTTTTTACTTCGTCTCTTCCGGTGCCTGTTCGGAGCATAATGTGGGCCACTTCCACTTCACCTCGTGACGGCTTCCTGTCCTCAACCTTCACTAAATGATATCCAAACCGTGTGCGAACAGGCCCTACTGTTTCGCCCGGCTTAGCCGAGTATGCGGCCGATTCGAACGGAAAAACCATTTGCATAGCAGTGAAATACCCAAGCCGGCCTCTGTTCGAACGGGCCGATGGGTCATCTGAAAGCTGGCTGGCCAGGTGATAAAAGTCTTCGCCCGCATCAACCCTTCTTTTAATTTCCATTATTTTCTTCCACGAAGCCAACGTATCTTCAGGGGTTGCATCAGGCTTTATGCTGATGAGGATATGTGCGGCACTCACTTCTTCCTGCAACCGCTCATAGGTAAGTTTCACCAGGCTGTCTGCCAGTTTGCTTTCCGGCAGGTACGGTTTAAGCAATTCATCGCGATAGGTGTTGTACTCACGCAGGAATGCCGCGGTAGTGTCCAATCCACGCCATCTGGCTTCTTCAACTTTTAATTTAAAATTGATGAACAGGTCCATGTACTGATTTACCTTTTCCCGGGTGTATGCTGTTTTTTTTTCGGGATGGTTTTTTTTATAGAGATAGACAAACTCATCTGCCGGTACCGGCTGGTTATTGATAACAAAAAGGTTGGGCGGGGGTGATTTTTTGCCCTGAGAAAAAGCAACGGTAAAGGTTACTGCAAATAGTAAAATCAATCCGGTTCTCATCATTGATCTATAAAACCGGCAAAGTTAATTGAATTGAACTTTTTTTGATAGGCGACAAATCGATTTGCCGTCTTTCTGATCGTATTCAACGTGGTCCATAATGGCTTTGACCAACCGGATACCTAAGCCACCCTTACGCTTTTCATGCACAAGGTGGTCAATGGCGGGTTCCTTAAATGCGTTGATGTCGAATACATTTTTGTCATCTACAATTTCAAATACTATACCCTTGTCTTTATCTACGCTAATGGAAAGTTCAAAGAGATCATCCGCATTACATTGATGCGCATGAATCATCAGGTTCGAACACATTTCGTCCATGGCGAGCACCAATTCACTGATGTCAAGCTCGCCTACACCGAGAGGTTTCAACGCGTTTCGAATGAAATCGCGGATACCCCGAAGGTTTTCAATGCTGCATCCAACTTTATACACGCTTTTCATGCCATCAATTGTTTGGCCTGTGCCTTGTCGCTGGCAATGGTTAATAATTCCTTCAGGCCTAATATTTCGAATGTATTAGCAACACGCTCGTTCATACCAAACAAAACCATGGTAATCCCCTTGTCCCTGAATTCTTCAATGTAGGACATAAAAACTCCCAGCCCTGCTGATGATATATATTCGAGTGAGGTACAATCCACCAGTATTTTGGTATAGCCTTCGCCAACACTTTTGGCAATTACCAGATCCAGCTCAATGGAGGAACTGGCATCTACTTCACCAATAGGAACGATAATATCTATTCCATCCTCCTGAATTCGCTTAATTTGAACCATGGCATTTAATTTTTAACGATTTATATCGGTTAATGTTTGTTTCTTTCTGCGAACTAATCCGTTACTTGTCATGTTGTGAAAACTTTACAATAAGTGTAGTATAGTCATCATTAATATTCTCGGTTCCTGAAAACTCATACAGCCGCATAATCAAGTGATCAATGATTTCTTTTACAGGCTTATGTTGCACCTCCAGTACAGTTGAAAGCAGTCTGTTATATCCAAACTCTTCTCCTTTATTGCTTTTCGATTCGGTAATGCCATCGGTGTAGAGTACCATAAAATCGCCTGGCTGGTATTTCAGTTCATTGGCTTCTATAAAATTGGTGTACCCGGTATTGCGAACCATACCCAGAGCCACTCCTTTATCTTTTAAAAATTCGGCTTTGCCTTTGGCCGCGCTGAAATAGAGTACCGGACAGTGGCCTGCTCTTGAATAGCGGATGATTTTTTCCTTGGTGTTAATTACAAAAAATATAGCCGAAATAAATGAGCCCCGCTCCAGGCATTTGGTAAGTGCGTTATTGGCACGCGCCATGAATTCTTCAGGACTGATACAGTTTTGCGCCAGACTGTGAAAGATACCCTTCATTTGTGACATGTGAAATGCCGCTGTTGTTCCTTTGCCCGAAACATCGGCAATAATCAACGCCACTTCATTTTCAGTAACACGCAGGGTATCGTAATAATCACCCCCAACTTCATCGGCTGATTCAGAAAATGCTGCTACCTCAAAATCAGCATCATGCTCAAGCACCTGGGGCAGAAGGCTCTTTTGCACCATCTTGGCAATCTTTAACTCCTCCTTATACCGCTCACTCTGAAGAGCTTCCTCCATTAGCCGGAAATTCTCAATGGTAATCCCTGCCTGATTTGCAAATGTGGAGACGATTTTAGTCATCTCCTTATTGAAGCCGTCTGATAATTCCTTGAGCAGCGCCAACGTCCCAATGTTATCGCCTTTTACATAAATAGGAAATGCCAGTATGGAGCGATACCGCCCTCCCCGTAATGAAGCCAGGTGTTTTGAAAGGTTCCTGGTCTTATCCTGACCCTGCTCAAGAATTCCGGTAACGTGGTTATTTTTCAGATGTTGAATCACCTCTAAGGCCTCTTTCTCCGAAATCCGATAGGTGAACAGCCGGTGGTTATGTTCGTTATTTTTGATTTCGAGCCACGCAGCATCGGCAAATACGGTACTCACCGAAGTTTCCAGCAAAATCTTGTAAACACTTTCTTCGTTTTGCTCGGTTTGGATAGACTGGCTTATGCGTTGAAAGTTTACCACTTCTTCCAGCTTTTGTTCGAAAACTGAAGTGGTGGGAAGGTTAAAGAGAATAACCAAAAACGAAAACGTACAGTACATTACCACAAAAATGAAGGCTGACAGAAAGAAGAGATGGTACCGGTGATCTACGATACCACGCTCATCATTAAATGCTGCAATGATTTGGGAGTTGCTCGTATAAAACAGATAGATAAGATAAAATATGGAGAGTAACAAAAGCAGCAGGCTGGTCCATTTTTGTTTGAAATTGAGGTAGGCAACCCACTTGGTATTAGCCGAAAGCACCAGCCCTATAACAACAAACAGCGCCAACAGCACATCGTAAAGCCAGTCAAGTTCTGGTAAGGCAATGCTGTTGTAGATAAGTGATCCAAACAAGCCATACTCAAAGGCTTGCCAAAGCCGAAGCAACCACTTTGATTTTTGATAAAGGATGAGTCGCTTCCATGCGGTGAAGCTCATTACGAGGAACCCTGCCATCAGGGGCATGGTAATGAGATAGGTAATTTCCAGGTAAAGGAAGTGGCCGGCAAGCCGGGAAGTACCCGGCAAAAAATCAACGAGGCGTAAAACCAGAGATACTACGGTGGCTACCAACCCGGTGGCAAAAACACGCCAAAGCAGGTCTACAAAATTCAGAATTTCATCGCGGTCGATTTTAAGTTTGTAGTAATAATAAAGGCAAACCAGAAAAATATTAAAAAGCAGACCCGGCAACCAGGTAGGTATATCTGGGCGGATGTTGGTTTTTATACTGAAAACCACCGAAAGATCAGTAAAAAGCAGGGCCAACCAGACAATGCCGGTAACAACAAAAAGCAAACGGGTAAGGGCCTTGGCACGCATGGTTACCGCAAAAGAAAAAGCCAATCAGGGTATGATCGGCTTTGCAAGTATAGGTAAAAAATTGAGGATTATCGGTCTTGCTACTGGGGGAGTATCAGGTCCATACTTTTACTTAAATCGATCCGTATCCGCTTACCGTCTTCAATAATTATAATCACATTATCGCACTCTCCGTTCCCATAGTCGATTACAAAACTGCCTTGTTTGTCGCCCTGCTTATAACTAATGCGCTCCTGCCCCGAAACATAGGTCATCAGAAGCAATCCTTCGAAGAGGGGAGAATTAAAACACGTGTATTTGTACACCAATGGTTTGAGTACCTCCGCCTGGTAAAAGTCATCACCTTCAGAATAACGGTAGCCACCCGATTTCATTTCATATTGTTTTTCATTGTACGTAGATTCACCTGAAGCTTCGTACGCATACTGCACATCGCCATAGCTGTACTCGGTTTCGCTATCGTAATTGAACATGCCCGAGAATGTATTCTTAACCGTATCGTAAGCAGAGGTTCCCTCATAGCGTGACGATCCGTTCAATCGCCATTCGATATCATCGAAATACTTGCCTCCATAATTGTCGTATTCAACCTGATAGAAATAGTCATCGTTAAACAGACTGCCATCCTGTGTAAACAGGTAGCGGTAGGTTTCCGTAAACTTTCCAAACATCATCCAGGTGTATTCGCCCCAGCCTTCTTCGCATCCTTCCCCATAATCGTATATAATGGTGTGGCTTCCATCTTCGCTGTCAAACTCGGTTATCTCAGCGCAACTCTGCCAGGGCCAGGGATCAACAATAGTTGTATCGCCCTGGTTGGGGCCATCTTTTTTTCGGCCACCCGAAAAAGCAAACGCATTCAGGTTTTGAAACGAGCGGTTGATGGCTCCGTTTGTCGATGACGCGAGTGCATCTCTTGAACCGATGCGCAGTGAAAGAAAACTTTTTGCGTAATCGCTAAGCTGTTCAATTCCCGCTGTTTCATTGTCGGAACAACTGAATACCAGCGCAAGGGATGCCGCCATTATTATGGCAAAAGACTTTTTCATATGTATAAAAATTAAGGTTTATGTTGGTTAGACACAATGCCTTTTCGCAAGGTTGTAATTATGGTTTTTCGTTCTATTTCCGGCTATAATTAGGGGCTTCCCGGGTAATGGTTACATCGTGCGGGTGGCTTTCGGTTACACCGGCACTGGTAATTTTAACAAAGCGGGCTTTCTTAAGGGCTTCAATGTTTTTGGCCCCGCAGTAACCCATACCGGCACGTAAGCCGCCAACCATTTGATAAAGTACTTCCGAGACCATGCCTTTGAAGGGCACGCGGCCGGAGATGCCTTCAGGAACCAGTTTTTTAATATCATCTTCAACATCCTGAAAGTAGCGGTCTTTTGATCCATCCTCCATGGCTTCAATGGAGCCCATGCCACGGTATGACTTAAACCTCCGGCCTTCATAAAGGATCACTTCACCCGGTGCTTCTTCGGTGCCGGCCAGCAACGAGCCAATCATTACGCTATCGGCACCGGCAGCAATAGCTTTAACCATATCGCCCGAAAAGCGAATACCCCCATCCGCAATAATCGGTATTCCTGTACCTTTCACTGCTTTTGCCGCTTCATAAACAGCGGAAAGCTGCGGCAGACCTACGCCAGCTACTACACGGGTGGTGCAAATGCTTCCCGGGCCAACGCCCACTTTAATGGCATCGGCTCCGGCTTTCGCCAGGGCCAGGGCGCCCTCTCCGGTACCAATGTTACCCACCACAATGTCAAGTTCCGGATATTTACGCTTTACTTTTTTAGCAGCCTCGATAACCCCTTTGGAGTGGCCGTGTGCGGTATCGATGGTGATCACATCCACACCTGAATTTTTCAGGGCATCAACACGATCCAGAATATCAGGTGTAACACCTACTGCAGCACCAACCCGCAAGCGGCCAAACTTATCCTGGCAGGCATTGGGTTTGTTTTTTTTCTTTTGAATGTCACGAAACGTTATCAGCCCGGTTAGTTTTCCTTTCTTATTGACAATCGGAAGTTTTTCAATTTTGTACTTCTGAAGCACCGTCTCGGCCTTATCAAGTGTGATTCCTTCTGATGCGGTAATGAGATTATCTTTTGTCATTATTTTCTCAACCGGCACACTCAGGTCTTTTTGGAAGCGCAGATCACGGTTGGTAATAATACCCAGCAGTTTCCCGTTTCCATCCACCACCGGTATACCCCCGATTTTAAATTCACGCATAATGTTTTCGGCATCCTGAACGGTAGAGTTAATGCTCAGCGTTACGGGATCAAGAATCAATCCGCTTTGCGATCGTTTCACTTTGCGCACCTGCTCAGCCTGCTGGTCGATGCGCATATTTTTATGGATAAATCCGATGCCCCCTTCCAATGCCATGCTAATGGCAAGTTCCGCCTCAGTAACAGTATCCATGGCAGCAGAAGCAATCGGAATATTAAGCCGGATGTTGCGGGTTAATTTGCTGGAAATATTGGTTTCACGCGGCAATACTTCAGAATAGGCCGGAACCAGCAACACATCATCATAGGTAAGGGCTTCAAAAAGGAACTTGGAGTTATCGAGCGGCATGGGCAAATAATTTACGAATCATTATTTGCCGGGCAAAGGTAAGCGAATTTGAGGATTAACCGAGTAAAATGGAGCAAAAATGGTCTTACCTTTGTAAACAAGTGATGAACCTATGAAAAAACTGCTTTTTAGTCTGTCTCTCTGTTTTTTATTGGCCTCAGCTTCCGGACAGGTTCAAACGGGTAAAGCATCTTTTTATGCTGATAAGTTTGAGGGACAGGCCACCGCCAGTGGCGAAAAATACAGGCATAATAAGTTAACTGCTGCGCACAAAACGCTTCCGTTCGGAACGAAGTTGCGGGTAACCAATCTTTCTAACAACAGCAGTGTTGAGGTGGTTGTAAATGACCGAGGTCCGTATGTTGAAGGACGGATTATTGATCTCTCCAAATCGGCAGCCGAAAAGCTGGGCTTTGTTACCCAGGGAATTACCGAAGTAAAAATAGAAGTGATTGACCCGGGCGATGGTAAAACCGGTGATCCTGTACGGGTAATCGGAAATGTTGCAGTTGATGAAAAGGAGTTTTACAATTTTGAAATCAGCCGATCAAAGCCGGCAGGTTTTGGCGTGCAGATAGGAACCTACCAGGAATTGGTAAACCTGATGCGACTGACGGACAACCTCAAAAAATCGTATCAGAAAAAAGTAACGGTTCAGGTAAAAATTATTAATGGCGTTAAGTTCTACTCGCTCATTCTGGGTCAGTTTCCGAACCGTGAGAAAGCAGAAGCCTTGCGTGAAGAGCTGCGCAAAAAATTCCCCGATTCTTTTATTGTAGAGTACACCCGCTTGTAAGAAAGTACTCCCTGCGCCCGTTTGATAGGAACCCAGTAAGGGGTTTAGGCTGAGGCGTTTTTGCAATACAGGGCAACCTTTTCAACGTATTTTCTCAATTTTTCTAAACATTTAGTAATTCTATTCGTTACAATAGTATTGCTATTATAGCAAATGGTATCACTATCAATACGCCTTAATGCCTCTCTTTACCTGAAAGACCCCCAAAATTCGGCCTTGGGCTGGAAAATTGTGACGGAGGGTACTCGCCTCATCGACAAACTGGGCTTTGAAAATTTTACTTTTAAAAAGTTGGCAGATGAAATTAACTCAACGGAAGCCTCGGTTTATCGGTATTTTGAAAATAAGCACAGGCTCCTGCTCTACCTTATTGACTGGTACTGGACCTGGCTTGAGTATCAGTTTGATTATTCCTCGAACAACATAGAAGATCCCCGCAAGAAACTTGAAATTTACATTGATCTGTTAACTTCGGATAAGAAAGCCGACTTTTATTCTAACGGTATTGATGGGCAGGCCCTCAACCGGATTATCATGTCTGAATTCGAAAAAACGTATCTCACCAAGCAAGTTGACCAGGACAATCGGGAAGGTATGTTCCTTCCATTTAAATCAGTATGCAAAAAAATTGCTGCGTTGGTTCACCAGATCAATCCCTCGTTTCCCTATCCGCATGCTTTGGTGAGTACCTTGATACTTTCAGTAAATCACCAGTTGTTTTATGCCCAGCACCTGCCCTCGCTAACAGAAATTCAATTCAATCCTAAAACGCATCATCAGCAATTAAATGCATTTATTAACCTATTGATGAATAAACTTATTCAACCCTGATTACGGTTATGCTACGGAACCAACATATTGTACGTATTCTCAGGGAAGCAACACTTCAACTGGGCCATCCGTACGACCCGGAAAGTCTTCATTTTACTGAAATCAATAATCGTACATACTCCGAAACCGAGTTTGCTGAATTCAAACAGGATTTGTTTGAAGCTGCCAGCAAGATGCAACTCATGATGCTCCAGTACGAGTTATCTCCCGAAGAATTTGCTTCCTTCCTTCAAAAAGAAGAGCAATTTGTACTGGCTTTTTCTAAAAAAGAAAAAGGATTAAACCCCGTACTCATTCAACCGGCCGGCAAAAACCGGTGTATGAACCAACTTACCGAAAAGGGTTGGGAACAGATTGATTTCGATACTGCGGTTAATTGGTATAAGCCTTCCGGAAAGGATGTAATTTTTTTTGTTCTCTTCCCGCACGAGAGCCTGGTGAGCGATTATGGCCTCGATGAAAGAACCGGAGGTAAAAAACTCAATCCGATTAGCCGATTGTTTCGTTTACTCCATGCCGAACGAAGCCAGATTAACTACATCTTTTTTTATGCCCTGGTAGCGGGCTTAATAAGCCTGGTATTGCCACTGGGTATTCAGGCCACCATAGAACTGATTTCGGGTGGCGTATTCTTTAGCTCAGTATATGTACTTATTGGCATTGTTATACTAGGCATTATTGTCGGTGGTGTATTGCAACTTATTCAGATAAGCCTTGTCGAATATCTTCAGCGAAGAATTTTTACCAAAGCCGCACTGGAGTTTGCCTTTCGTATTCCAAGGCTGAAGGCCGAAGCCATCATCAGCAACTATGCTCCGGAACTGGTTAACCGCTTTTTTGATATTATCACTATTCAGAAAGGACTGCCCAAACTCTTAATCGACTTTACTTCAGGTATTGTCCAGATTTTCTTCGGCTTAATTCTGCTGTCTCTTTATCACCCGTTCTTTATCTTTTTTAGCGTGGGGTTACTAAGCCTCCTGGCTATTTTGTTCGTTGTTACCGGACCCAAAGGGCTCCGCTCATCCATCGAAGAATCCAAGTACAAATACAAAGTGGTTCACTGGCTTGAAGAACTGGCCCGTGCCATCAACTCATTTAAACTAGCTGGCACAACCGATTTACCCATTACAAAAACAGACAATACGGTAAATAATTACCTGAAATACCGAAAAATCCATTTCCAGATATTAATCGGTCAATTCAGTTTCATACTCCTGTTCAAAGCACTGGTTACCGGGGGCCTGCTTATTGTAGGTACCATGCTGGTAGTTGATCGGCAAATAACGTTGGGGCAATTTGTTGCTTCGGAAGTGATTATCATTCTGCTGCTTTCCTCAGTAGAAAAAATTATTATGTATATGGATGTGATTTATGATCTGCTTACTGCCGTTGATAAGGTTGCCCACGTAACCGATATTCCGCTTGAACGGGTAGGTGGGCTGGATTTTCCTAGCCGCCAGCAAGGCCTGGGATACAGCATTCAGATAAAAGGCCTTAAGTATAAATACCCCGGCCAATACGAGTACATCCTGAAAGGCATTGACCTAAACATCCGGGCGGGTGAGCACCTTTGCGTTTCCGGTTCAGGCGGATCTGGAAAGACTACGTTAATGAACATCATCTCCGGCATTTACACCGACTTTGAGGGAGGTGTATCAATAAATAATTATTCCATACGCGACCTGGACCTTACACACCTGCGCAACAAAATCGGAAAGAACATTTCGCAGGAAGATATTTTTGACGGAAGCATACTCGATAACGTAACCGTAGGGAAACCCATGGAAAGCATTGAAGATGCCATTGAAGCGGTTAACATGGTTGGCCTTACCGATGAAATTAATCGCCTGCCGGATGGCTTAAACACTCACCTCACCAGTGGAGGTAAAAATCTCTCCAACACCGCTATTCACCGCCTTATTTTAGCCCGGTGCCTGGCAAAAAAACCCGAACTGGTCATCCTAAATGATTTCTTTACCGGACTGAAACGGGCAGCTAAAATTGAACTCATCCAATGCCTGGTTGATAAAAAAAACAAATGGACCGTCATAGCCGTTTCCAACGATCCGCTGATTATGGCCGCCTGCGATCGTGTAATAGTATTAAATGAAGGATTGATCGAAGCGGAAGGAAAATTCGATGAACTGCTGAAAGACGGCATTATAAACCGATACCTCGATTAATTATGCTGAACCTTTCACCAAACCGGGTTAATAAGATTATCGAGCAGGAAAAACTTTACTCCCTGCGGGCAATTAAAGTACCTAAAGCCGGTAAAGTGCTGGCGCGGATACTTTTCGTCATCAGTACACTATTCCTTATCATCCTGTTTGTACCCTGGCAGCAAAACATTCGCGGCACCGGAAAAGTTACGGCCTTCAATCCGGGCAACCGGCCCCAAACCGTAGAAACGGCCATTGCCGGAAGGATTCAACACTGGCATGTGCAGGAGGGCGAGTATGTGGACAAAGGGGACACCATTATTACGCTTAGCGAGGTGCGCGAAAAATACTTTGACCCCGAACTGCTTAAGCGATTAGCTGAACAGATTGATGCCAAAGAAAAAAGCATTGCGGCTAAAAATCAAAAAGCCCTTGCACTTGTTCGACAGATCAACGCCCTGCGATCTGCTTTGGGTAATAAAATCGATCAGACAAAAGCTAAACTGGAAGCCGAACGAATCCGGTTCCTGAATATGCAAAATCAATTTGAGCGAAATAAAAAACTGTTCGAAGCCGGTAACATTCCGCTTACGAAGTTTCAGGATATTGAGTATAAATATCAAAATGCACAAGCCGATTTTTTAAACGTACAGATTGAACTCAACCGCGTTGAAGCGGAGTACCTCGACAAAATCAGCAAGGCAGAATCGGACAGGAGCAACACCGAAGCTGAAATTTTTGAAACCCAGGCTGAGTTGGCAAAACTGCGTAACGAAAATGCCAACATGCAAATCCGAAATCAGCAATACCAGATTGTTGCCCCGCAGGATGGCGTAGTCGTGAAAGCCATGAAGGCCGGCATTGGCGAAACTATTAAAGAGGGCGATGCGGTTTGTACCATTATGCCATTAACCTCATCAGACATGGCTGCAGAAATGTATGTTCGCGCCATGGACGTACCATTAGTAAGCAAGGGCAGGAAAGTACGTATCATCTTTGACGGATGGCCTGCCATTCAGTTCTCCGGATGGCCCAGCGTTTCGGTTGGGTCATTTGGGGGTACCGTTAAGGTAATCGATTATGTGAACTCAGGGCCAGGTGAATTCCGCATCCTGGTGGTTCCTGATTCCACCGATACCGCATGGCCAAAACAACTGCGGCTGGGTTCAGGTGTTAAAGGCTGGGTAATGCTCGATGACGTGCCCGTATGGTACGAAATCTGGCGACAACTTAACGGGTTCCCTCCCAGCTTGTATAGAGAACCCCTGGATGAGGTCCTGTTAAAGAAACAAGTACCCAAGAACACTCCGAATGATGAAACCAGGTAACCCGATTTGGATAGTTCTTTTATTGCTTGGAAGCCTGAATGCAGGCATTGCACAAACACCAGGTGATACGCTCTTTCGCCTGCCGGATACAGCACGGGTATTAACAATCGAAAATTTTTATGAGTTGGTTACACGCTACCACCCGGTGGCACAGCAGGCCAACCTGCTAACCGATGTGGCCAGACAAGAGATCCGGCTGGCCCGCGGTAATTTCGATCCAAAAGCCGAGATCTCTTACCTGACAAAGAATTTCTCAGGACAAGAATATTACTCTGTTTTCAATGGCTCTGTTACGTTCAATTCGGTTTTCCCGGTAGACCCAAAGATTGGCATCGAAAAAAACACCGGAGACTATCTCAATCCGGAGCGGTACATCTCAGATCAGTTTAACTACCGGCAGTTGTATGCAGGCATTTCATTACCCCTTGGCCGCGGGCTCATTACCGATGATCGCAGGGCTGCACTAAAGCAAGCCGAACTCTTCAGGAGTCTTACAGAAGCTGAGCAAGTACGCCTAATCAATAATCTGATGCTGGATGCCGCTTATGAATACTGGAGCTGGTTTTTCAGTTACTACAATTTTCGCCTGATGAACCGGGGTGTATTCGTTGCCCAGGAAATTTTCAGACGAACCAAACTGAACGTTGAGCTTGGTGAAAATGCCCCTGTTGATTCAATCCAGGCAAAGATTACCCTGCAAAACCGGCTAATTCAAACACAGGAAGCCTTGCTTGCTTTCAAGAATGCAGGCATTCGACTCAGCACCTTTCTTTGGGATAGTACCGGCCAACCCGTTTCGCTGGATCTGCGCTGGGTGCCCGTACCGGAAAATACCGCCCTGCAATTATCGGCAATGGAACTCGATGAATTGACCGAGCAGGCCAGAGTAAACCATCCGGATTTACGCAAGTTATCCATTACGCTTTTGCAACTTGATGTAAGCCGCAGGTTGGCGGCCGAATACCTCAAGCCACGCCTTGATCTTAATTACTACTTGTTGAATCAACCCTTTACTCCGGAATTGAACTGGAATTCACCCACCGGTGATGATTATAAATTCGGCCTCGACTTCAGCATGCCATTGTTTCTACGCAAAGAACGGGCTAAACTTTCCCAGGTAAAGCTAAAGATCAACACAACCCAATATGAGCGCAACCTGGCCGAGCGTGAGGTAATTAATACTATACAGACTACAAACAATGCACTTGTAGCAACAGCAGCCATCATTCGCAACCAGCAGAACATGGTTGAAAATTATGAACGATTGCTGCAGGCCGAACTGCTGAATTTCGAAAATGGAGAGAGTGACCTGTTCAAAATCAATATTCAATTAGAATACCTGTTGCAGGCACAAACCAAATGGGCAAAACTGCTTGCCGAGTACGAAAAACAAAAAGCCAGCCTGTATTGGGCGGCCGGTGTTCGCAAACTGGGAAGACCCGGTCTTTGATTACGATTAACGCCATTTTCGTTCATGAAATGCTCCCTTAAAATCGGGGTTTTCCTTGCGTTTTTGCCGATCCATTTCCTTAGCCATCGCAATTTTCTCCTCCTTTGACGTTTCGGCAATCTGCACTGAAGCCGGCAATTCTTTTTTAGGTATCTGCTCCCTTATCAGGGATTCAATTTTGTGAACGTGATAAAGCTCAGCCTCATTGGCCATGGTAATTGCTTTTCCGGTTTTAAATGCCCTGCCTGTGCGGCCAATCCGATGCACGTAATCTTCATAAACCACAGGCACATCAAAATTGATGACGTGGGAGACTTCCTTTACATCAATGCCACGCGAGGTTACATCGGTAGAAACCAATACCCGAAGCGCACCCGATTTAAATTCATTAACTGCATTTATGCGGCTGTTTTGCCCCTTGTTGGAGTGGATAACCCGAACCGGCCCGAGGTTTTTGCGCTCAATGAACCTGAACACATTATCGGCCGTTTCTTTGGTTCGCGTAAAAATCAGTACACGCTTGTATTCGCTTTTCAAAAGAAGATATTCAAGAAAGTTGATTTTGGACTTTAGGTTTGGCACTTCATAAAGTTCCTGCGTAACCTGTGTGGCCGGAGTTGCCTGAGGAGTTACCTCAATGCGCACCGGAAACAACAAAAATTCTGCGGCCAGGCGTTCAACCTTCTGGGGAAAAGTTGCTGAGAATAAAAGATTCTGCCGTTTATGCGGGATTACCTCAAAGATCTTGCGCAGTTGAGGCATAAAGCCCATGTCCATCATCCGGTCAGCCTCATCCAGTACAAGGGTTTTAATTTGTTTGGTGGACAACACGCCTTTCAGATACAATTCCATAAACCGGCCTGGTGTGGCTACTAAAACATCAACGCCCTGTTGCAATAGTTCAATTTGCGTTTTTGGGCCGATGCCGCCAAAGAGTGCAAGAATTCGCAAATCGGTATTGGCCGCCAGTTGCCGCGCGTGCTCTGCAATCTGCACGACAAGCTCCTTGGTAGGGGCAAGAATCAGTGCACGGGGATCTTCACCCGAAGCAAACTTTATATTCATCAGCATGGGCAACAGGTAGGCAGCCGTTTTTCCGGTACCTGTTTGAGCAATGCCAATTAAATGCTGGCCTGCTAAAATTACAGGAATGCATTTGCTTTGAATTTCAGTGGGTTTTTCAAAACCCATATCGGCTATCGCACGAAGCAATTGCTTGTTGAGTTTGAGTTCAGCAAATGAAACTTCTTTCATTACCTTTGGTGCGATGGGTGCAACGTTGATTATCAATGCAAATATAGTTAACGAAGGTAAGGTCGTTGAAGGAGATGTGCTGATCCGGGGGCCATACATCGAACGCATAGGTCCTGATTTGCAAAACCAACGTGCCGATGTAGTTATTGATGCAAAAGCAACCCATCTGTTCCCGGGGGTAATTGATGACCAGGTTCATTTTCGCGAGCCGGGCCTTACCCACAAAGGCACCATTTACACCGAAGCAAGAGCGGCAGTTGCAGGAGGTATAACTTCCTATATGGAAATGCCCAATACCTTGCCTCCCGCATTTACGCAAAAGCTGCTGGAAGAAAAATACGAGATTGCCTCCCGCACATCGCTGGCCAATTATTCGTTCTACATAGGAGCCTCCCACGCAAACCTTGATGAAGTACTTAAAACCGACTCATCAAAAGTATGCGGACTCAAAATTTTCATGGGCTCTTCAACGGGCGATCTGTTGGTTGATGATCCTGTTATGCTTGAGCGTTTTTTTAGCAGCGTACCATTTCTTATTGCCACGCACTGCGAAGATGAAACCATTATCCGTCAGAACGCAATGGCCTTCAAGGCGAAGTATGGTGAAGAAATTCCAGCACGTTTTCACTCATTAATCCGGCCGGCCGAAGGTTGTATGAAATCATCAGGTTTTGCCATTGACCTGGCCCGCAGGCACGGTACCCGGTTGCACATCCTTCATATTTCTACTGCCGCAGAAGCAAACCGGTTTGACGCTGGACCTGTAGAAAAGAAAAAGATCACAGCCGAAGCTTGCGTTCATCATCTGTGGTTTAATGATTCAGACTACGACCGGCTGGGAATGCTAATTAAATGGAATCCCGCCATCAAGACTGCAGCCGATCAACAGGCCATCTTTAAGGCATTGGCAGAAGACCGAATTGATGTGATTGCCACCGACCATGCCCCGCATACCCGAGAAGAAAAAAATAATTCCTATTTCCATGCCCCATCCGGAGGGCCATTGGTTCAACACAGCCTGGTGGCTATGCTGGAATTTTTTCATCATGGAAAAGTTACCCTTCCGTGGATTGCAACCAAAATGTGCCATAACCCGGCTAAACTGTTTGCCATTGAAAAAAGAGGATTTATACGGGAAGGAAACTTTGCAGATCTGGTACTGGTTGATCTGAACGCGCCATGGAAAGTTGAATCCGGTAACATATTGGCAAAGTGCGGCTGGTCACCCTTTGAAGGAACACTCTTCCGCTCGAAGGTTACCCATACATTTGTATCCGGTCATTTGGCTTATGCGTATGGTCAGTTTAATGAGGCACGGCAAGGTCACAGGCTCACGTTTGCCCGCTGACTTTGCAATTCACGTAAGGCTGCCTAAATTTGTCCTCCCCTTTAGGTAGGGGTTATGGTGGACGTAGCTCAGTTGGTTAGAGCATCAGATTGTGGTTCTGAGGGTCGTGGGTTCGAGTCCCATCTTCCACCCTTTCCAGGGTTTCCTTTCTGGTGTGTTTAACACACCCATTAATTCATCCGGCCGCCACTCAAAACAATTACCTTCCGGAATTACCCGAAAAGCGATAACATGGACTTTGCAAATACATAAGCCTATGGATCAGCGTATCATAAACCTCTTTGACGAGTATACACACAAGCCGCTTTCGCGGGAAGAGTTTATAAAAAAATTAACCCTGCTTACAGGAAGTACCGCTGCTGCAATGGCTGCATTGCCATTACTTGAGATCAATTATGCGAATGCCGCCACAGTTTCGCTTCAGGACGAAAGATTGTTTACCGAATACGTGAATTATGCCGGTGAAGCGGGTGATACCATGAGCGCTTATGTGGCGCGGCCTAAGCAGAAAAAAAAATATGCAGCCGTAATGGTAATCCATGAAAACCGTGGACTTAACGCTCATATTGAAGATGTGACCCGAAGGATGGCACTTGAAGGTTTCCTCGCTTTCGCGCCAAATGCACTTGCACCCTTGGGCGGTACCCCGGAGGATGCCGACAAGGCACGGGAACTCTTCCAAAAACTGGATGCTAAAAAAACAATAGCCAATTTTGCCCAAGGCTTTAATTACCTCAAAACCCGAAAAGACTGCAATGGAAAATTCGGATGCATTGGGTTTTGCTGGGGCGGAGCAATGGCAAATAACATGGCTGTACACGTTCCCTCCCTGCTCGCTGCAGTTCCCTATTATGGAAGACAGGCCGATGCTGCGGATGTCCACAAAATAAAAGCGGCTTTGTTGCTGCACTATGCCGAAATGGATGAACGGGTAAATGCAGGCATACCCGCCTACGAAGAAGCATTAAAAGCAGCCGGAGTTAACTATACAATACATATGTACCCAGGGGCCCAGCACGCCTTTAATAACGATACTGCCCCCACACGGTACAATGCTGAGGCTGCACAAATTGCCTGGTCAAGAACAATCGCTTTTCTGAAAGAAAAGTTGAGATGATGTAATCCGTACCCTGAATTTGAACCGGAGCTATTTTTCAGTAAGTTTATCCGGTGATTACATGGAACGAATTTAATGCCTGGCCGGTAGAGCAAAAAGTAAGAATGTTGTATGAACAGGGTTCTTTTATCATGGCCATCCGGTACTATGGGTATAAAGTAAACTTATACCTGCTTGGAAATTTTTTTGTGGAGGTATTTGTAAATCACAAGCAAGCCAGTATTGAAAAGATTGCGCTGCTTGATACGTCACACTCCAGAATGAAGTTTTACTCTGATCAGATAAAACTTCCGGTGGAAATCCGGTAGGAAATAAAAAACCCCGATGTATACACCGGGGTTAATCGTTAAAATCTAAATGACTAAACTGTTGCTGCAGTCGATTCCTCAAACTTTGTAGAGGTTTTAAGGGTAACTGTTTTCTTGGCTTTGTAACCGCAGTAGCTGCACTGATAGTGCTTCAACAACTCACCTTCTTCAGTAGCTGTAGGTGTCTTCAGAATTTCTTCTTTTACTACCTTAAAGGTTTGATAGTTACATTCAGGGCATTCAAGAGCATGAAGATGGCCTGCATACTTTTCAATCTTTATGTAACCGGTTTCCTCATCCTTCCAAACATCATAATCAATGGAGAACACATTTTCTTCAGCCTGCATCCCTTCATCCAGGTAAGCGTCTTCCTCTTCTTCACTCAGTAGTTTCATTGCTTTGCCTGTTTTTGGCGAAATACGCGGTTGATAACGTAAAGCCTTGAGGCGCTTCTCAATAAAGAATGGGTAATAAAATTTGAGCAGGTTTTGAATAATAAGCGCAACAATCAACCCCATTGATACGGTGATAAAAACACGCACAACAATCCAAAGTGCGTTCAGTTCCACAATATTTGAGTTGCCGTAAGCACAGCAACCGATAATGAGAATAATGGAAGCAATCCATAATAAATTTATCTCGCTTCGGTTAATGTAGTCGTATTTAACCTTGGGATCCTTGGTGATCCCCAGTTTGACTACATGGCCGAGAACAATCAGTAAGGCAAGCGCCCAGCATCCAAATGCGATATTCTGAGCCAGCCTGTTCCAAGGTTCGTATTCCTGTATAAGTTCTTCCACCATAAGGGTATTGGTTTTAGTGTATCTTACAAATATAGAATTGCCACATCACTTAACAAGGAGGCCTGGCCTCCTAACGAATAAAAGCATCCCAATTTAGCACACTTTTATTAAAAAAATCAAAAAACAAGCTGCTTTTAAAGGTAAGTCAGGAATTTTTACGCTGAAATACCCACCGCCTCCACCAGAAAGGATTGGAGTGCCTGAACGGTTTGGGTTTCACTCTCCACCATGCCCATGTGGGCAACCCCCTCTAATACAGTTATAACCGGCCTCTTGCAAAGTAAGGCCTGCTGCCTTACGCTTTCTACGGTAATCAGTCGATCATCCTTGCCTGCCACCAGTAAAATGCTTCCGGCAAAGTCTTTAAGAACCGCTATCCGCTCCGGGCGGTCGCGCATTGCTGCGGTATAAGCAATTAACGTATCTAATGACGTGGTTTTACCCATTTTGACTATCTCACGTACCCGGTGATGCTGTGGATTGGCAAATAAAGGTGGGATGAAGGATTCCACAAACGGATCAACACCATGATGCTTCACAAAATCAATAACCCGGTTCCTGTTCAGTCTCTTTTCCTCGCTATCGGCATAGGCCGTTGAATGGATTAAGCCAAATGATGCCAATACATCCGGCTTCTTGCTGGCAACAGCCAATGTAACATACCCTCCCAGACTATGTCCAAACATTACACACCTGTTAATTTTTATGGATTCAAGCCAATGGATAATTACCTCGGCAACATCGTCAATAGAAGCAAGGGTTGCCGGAAGGTGGCTCTTTCCAAAACCGGGCAGATCGGCTGCAAGTACACGCCATGAATTCTCCAGGTGTGGCAGGATGCCATTCCATATTTCATGGGTTTCGCAAAAGCCATGAAGAAATACAACCGGAAAGCCCGACCCCCGGTCTGTAAAATGTATTGCCGACATTAAATCAAAGGTGTAACGCGCTCCAACAACTGCAGGGCTGCATGCTCAATGCCTTCAGGACCAAAGCCACATTCGTTGTGCAGTTCGAGTTGCTCACCGTGTTCAACCACACGGTCAGGTATACCCAAGCGTTTTATTTCAGCCTGGTAATGATGGTCGGCCATAAATTCCAGGATGGCACTGCCAAAGCCGCCTTGTATGCAGCCATCTTCAAGAGTAATAATTTTTTTATAGGTAGAGAAGACCTCATGCAGCAGGTCTTCATCGAGAGGTTTTACAAATCGCATGTCATAATGCGCCATATCAATTCCTTGCCTGGCAAGCTTCTCACAAACCGCCACAGCATAATTGCCGATATGGCCAATGGTGAGTATAGCCAAGTCGGAGCCTTCACGGATTTTCCTGCCGGTGCCAATCTTAATTTTTTCAAAAGGCGTTTTCCATTCAGGCATAACCCCCTGGCCGCGCGGGTACCGGATTGCGAAAGCTCCACCCTGCCGCGGCAGGGATGCGGTATACATTAGATTTCGGAGTTCAGCTTCATTCATGGGGGCTGACACAATCATATTGGGCAGACACCGGAAATAAGCAATGTCATAGGCTCCATGATGCGTTGGGCCATCGGCTCCGGCAAAACCGGCCCGGTCAAGGCAAAAGTTAACCGGCAAATTCTGAATGCATACATCGTGCACCACCTGGTCGTAGGCCCGTTGCATAAACGAGCTGTAAATGTTGCAGAATGGAATAAGCCCTTGCGTTGCAAGGCCGGCTGAAAAGGTAACTGCATGCTGCTCGGCAATGCCTACATCAAATGCCCGGTCGGGCATCTCCTTCATCATGATGTTCATGGATGACCCCGATGGCATGGCCGGTGTTATTCCGATAATCTTATCGTTTGCACGGGCTAACTCAACCAGGGTATGGCCAAATACATCCTGATATTTTGGCGGCTGAGGCTTATCGGGGGTTTTCTTGTGAATTTCTCCGGTTATCTTATCAAAGGTTCCGGGAGCGTGCCACGTGGTGGCGTTGCCTTTTTCGGCCGGGGCGTATCCTTTTCCTTTTACCGTTACGCAATGGAGAATCTTCGGGCCCTTAATTTCTTTCAGGTCGTTCAATACACTAACCAGGTGGTTTACGTCATGGCCGTCAACCGGGCCAAAATAGCGGAGGTTAAGCGATTCAAACAGGTTGCTTTGACTCAGCAGGGTGGACTTGATTCCGTTTTCCAGCTTGGAAACGATCTCCTGGGCATTCTTACCAAACGTTGAAAGTTTGCCAAGAAGGTTCCACACATCATCTTTTAGCTTATTGTAAGTTTTGGATGTGGTGATGTCCGTAAGATAATCCTTCAGCGCTCCAACATTGGGGTCGATGGACATGCAGTTATCGTTGAGGATGATCAGCAGATTTGTATTTGAAACACCGGCATTATTCAATCCTTCAAACGCAATACCTCCCGTAAGAGCCCCATCGCCAATTACAGCTATGTGCTGCTTATCCTCCAACTTAAGATGCCGGGATGCCACGGCCATTCCCAGCGCAGCCGAGACCGAAGTAGATGAGTGGCCTACACCGAAAGTATCGTAGGGGCTTTCCGATCGTTTTGGGAAACCTGAGATACCTTGATAAAACCGGTTTGTGTGAAAAACATCACGCCTGCCCGTAAGGATTTTATGGCCATACGCCTGATGGCCTACATCCCACACCAGTTGATCGTACGGGGTGTTAAATACATAATGAAGCGCTACGGTTAATTCCACAACTCCAAGGCTTGCCCCGAAATGCCCGCCATAAATAGACACATTGTCAATAATAAAGTGTCTCAATTCATCACAAAGCTGAACCAATTTCTCCTGATCGAGTTTTTTCAGATCATCAGGATTATTGATTTTGGCTAACAGCGGACCGGGTGTTATCAACATAGGCTTGGATTCAATATCGATTAAAACAACAAAATGAAGGTAAGTGTTTGATTATAAGGATCAAATACCTGCTTTAACCTGAAACAAAGATAGATAATTACCCGGTTTCAGCATTTTCAGGGCCATTTATCAATACCTTTGCAGCTATACCCTATGACAACGGCCGATCATTTTGAGATTAAACTGCCCCTTTTTGAGGGCCCTTTTGACCTGCTGCTTTTTTTTATTGAGCGGGATGAACTGGATATTTACGATATCCCCATTTCAAAAATCACCACCGATTTTCTGGACTACCTCCACCACATGGAGCACCTGAATATTGAGGTGGCCAGCGAGTTTATTCTGGTTGCAGCAACCCTGATGCGCATTAAATCCAAAATGCTGTTACCCCGGCCGCAGCTCGATGAACAAGGCAATGAAATTGACCCCCGTGAAGAACTGGTTAAGCACCTGCTGGAGTATAAAAAGTATAAGTCGGTAATTGACTCGTTCCAGAAACTGGAAGAGACTGAGTTAGCAAAAGAAAAGCGCGGCAACCTGATGAAAGAGATCAAATCGCTTGCCGCAAGCAGTAACGTGGAGGCGGAACTTCAGGATGTTGATCTCTATAAATTAATGATGGTTTTTGAAAAGGTGCTTAAGCGTTATGAATACGAAAAGAACAGGCCTGTCCACCAGGTGATTCAGTATCCCTACACATTAGAGGGGCAAAAAGAGTATATTCTAAACGAAGTTACCCGAAAGGAACGCATTTCATTTACCGACATTATCAAAGCATATAATACACGCATTGCGCTCATCTTTAATTTTCTGGCTATTCTGGAATTGCTGGCCCTGGGTGAACTGGGCATTCAGGTAGGCGAAGGATACAACAACTTCTGGATTACCCGTGCTGAGGTAAAGGCCTGAGTGTCTTATTTCCCTGGCCGGGCATTATATTCATCAACCAACCCACCGGTTAACCTGATCAGATCGGTTCGCCTGGCCAGTACCGAGAAAATAGCCAGGTAGTTTTCAAGTGCTGCACTCTGGTAATTTTCCTGAACAATGCGCAAATCGATGGCACTGAGTGCTCCGTTTTTATATCGTTCATTGGCCAATGAAAGGTTAAGTTCGGCAGCCTGAAGTTTAATGCGTGCAATAGCAGCAAGCTGCCTGAGCAAATTATAGTTATCGTGCGTAATGAGCAGATCGTTTTGAAGCGATAACTTAAGCTGTTCAGTATTTAGCTGGGCAATTCGTTCCCTTATCCTGGCATTTTCAATATTCCTGGACACCTGGCCACCGTTAAAAAGATTATACCGCAAACTGAAGTTGCCGTAAGCTCCGTAAGAATACCCATCGAGGGTTCGATTAACCAGAATCCTTGACGGAACGGTATTGGTTACGGGTAAAGTCGGATCGCCATTGACATACCCAACCGTATTGGTTACATCAGGCCCTGTGTTCGATCCAAAATTGGCATTGAGCCTGTCAAGCGAACCGGTTGCACCAACATTTACGGCCAGAGTAGGGTAGCGGTCAGAAAGGGCCGAACCAGTGGCAATACGCAACAGTTCCTGGTTAATGTACTGATTACGGAGGTTTGTATTGGTGCTGCTCATTTTTTCAGTCATGGTTGCCAGGTCGTACACTTCATCTACAAACCTCAGCGAGTCGGTGAGTGCATACTCCTTGGTCATCGGTTCGTTGAGAAGGAGGTTGAGATTGCGTAAAGAGTTAATGTAAACCTGTTCCTGCAGCAGGTAATTTGTGGAGTCTGTCAGGTAATTATTCTGTTCCTGCAGTACATCAAATGTAATAGCCCCGCCCAGTTCTTTTCTAAGCTTTACATATTCCAGGCGTTCGCGCGAAAAATCCATAACCCGTTTCCGAACAAGGGTACGCTCACGTTCCAGCAGGGATTGGTAGTACGACAGAATAATTGACTGTATGACCTGTTCGATAACCAGCGTGGCATTTCCATAGCTCAGTTGTTCAAGTTGTTCAAGCCTTCTTTTTGAAAGCCGTATGAAAAACCCGTCAAACAAAATGAACTGAACATCCAGCTGGCCGTTGAGGTTATCGGAAATACTGCGACCGGGCACGGCAAACGGGTTTGCCGGTTTTCGTTCAGTGATGTTGTTATTCTGGTTTGCGCTCAGGTTTACCGAAGGAAAAGCACCTGCCTGACCCCAGGTGTTGTTTCGATCGGCAATATCAATCTCCAGTTTTTGAATCTGAACATCCAGGTTGTTTTGCAGGCCTAACTCCAGTGCCCGAGCCAGACTCAGGCTTTCCTGAGCCAGCACAGGAATACAGGTAGCAAACAACAGCGCAGTAATCATCCACCTCATGGTCATTCAATTGAGAGCCTTCCTTGCTTGCTGCTGAAGTACGAATAAATAGCCGGAATAATAAACAGCGTTAAGACGGTGGCGAACAACATGCCTCCAATCACAGCAAGACCCATTGATACACGGCTTTCCGATCCGGCTCCAAGCGCAAGGGCTATCGGCAAAATGCCGAGTATGGTCGAAAGGCTTGTCATAATAATGGGGCGGAAACGCGACTCAGCAGCATCCATCACAGCGTCTAACCGATTCATGCCTTGCTCCTTGCGTTGGTTGGCAAACTCAACGATAAGAATACCATTCTTGGTTACCAGGCCAATGAGCATAATGATGCCGATTTGGCTGAATATGTTGAGTGTTTGGTTAAAATACCATAAGGACAACAATGCACCGGCAAGTGCCAATGGCACGGTAAACATAATGATGAA
Source organism: Cyclobacteriaceae bacterium (assembly GCA_046294915.1). GTDB lineage: Bacteria > Bacteroidota > Bacteroidia > Cytophagales > Cyclobacteriaceae > UBA2336. The sequence goes on from JBKBOE010000007.1 coordinate 37,479, forward strand.
CGGATCTTTAAAACTCTCAAACTGCCCTGCAAGAACCAGGTAAATAATAGCCAGTGCAATAAAAAATGCCTGATAAATGGTTGATGAACTTTCTACAAACTGACGGGATGCCCCATCCAAACTGGTAGTGTATGTCTCATCCAGCACCTCGGCCGCAATGCGCTCCATCTCCTTAATTCCTTCACCCAGCGCAACGCCATTAGCCAGTTGTGCGCTCACCTTGGCCGATGAATAGCGGTTAAAGCGATACAGTTGTGGCGGGTTGCTGCTCTCCTGCATGGTTACCAGATTATCAAGCTGAACCAACTCTCCCCGCCTGTTTTTTACGTACAAGGTTTTAAGATCCAGCGGCTCATCGCGGTTAATCCGTTCAACCTGGCCGATAATCTGGTATTGTTTGCCATCCATAATAAAATACCCGAACCGCGTGCCGCTAAGTCCGAGTTGCAGTGTCTGGGCAATGTCTATGATATTCACTCCAAGGTTGCGTGCTTTTTCCCGGTTAATGTTGATGTTGATTTCAGGTTTGTTAAACTTCAAATCAAGATCAACAAAAGAAAACTTCGGACTGGCACTCGCCTTGGCCATGAATTCCGGAAGAACAACTTTCAACTTTTCCAGTTCAGCCGCCTGGATAACAAATTGTACCGGAAAGCCCCCTCGTCTGTCACCGATAGTCTGGGCTTGCGATACAAACGTGCGCACACCACTGTATTTGCGCACTTTCCTGGTCACCTCATCTACAATCGATTGCTGGCTTCGGGTGCGCTCAGCCGGATCTTTCAGAATAACACGCACAAAACCGGAGTTAACACCAGAGCCCCCAAATCCCGGAGCAGTAACGCTTACCAGGCCCTGGTATTCAGGGACTTCCTGCTGGACGAAACTTGTAAGTTCCCGAACGTAACTATCCATATACTCAAAGGTGGCCCCTTCGGGTGCCTGGGCCTGTAGCCGGAACTCGCTGCGGTCTTCCATCGGGGCAAGTTCGGAAGGGAGTATTGAACCAAAATAATAAATCAATCCTCCGGCTGCAGCAATGATCACGAAGGCCATCCATCGCAATTTCATGAAAGACCTGAGCATGCCGCTGTACCCGTTAGTGAGCCAGATAAAGAACGGCTCGGTTGCATTATACAGCCAGGTTTGCTTTTCCCTCCTTTTCAGCAATTTCGAGCTCATCATGGGTGTAAGCGTAAGCGAAACAAATGATGAGATCACCACCGAACTGGCTACAACCAAACCAAATTCGCGGAACAGGCGGCCGGTCAATCCTTGTAAGAAAATAACGGGCAGGAATACTGCAACAACGGCAACGGTGGTAGAGATAACCGCAAAATAAATTTCTGTTGTGCCCCGCTTTGCGGCATTTACCGGATCTTCTCCCTCCTCTACTTTGGTATAAATGTTTTCGAGTACCACAATGGCATCATCAACAACCAGGCCGATAGCCAGTACAATTCCCAGCAGGGTTAATACATTTATGGTGAATCCTAACAGGTACATAATGAAGAATGCACCTATCAGGGAAATGGGTATGGTAACTACCGGAATTAAAGTTGTGCGCCAATCGCGCAAAAAGACAAAAATGATTGACAGCACCAGTATAAACGCAATCAGAATGGTTTCCTGAACTTCAGCAATAGAGGCCAGAATATATTTAGTTGAGTCATAACTCATCTGGTAGGTAATATCGGCCGGGAGGTCTCTCTTAATCTGGTCCAGTTTCTTATATAAGCGCTCGGCAATGTCAATGTTGTTTGCTCCGGGCTGGGCTACTACCGCCAAAGCCACACCGGGTACTCCGTCTCTGCGAAGAACCGTGCGTTCATTTTCCGGGTAAAGCTGTGCATAGCCTACATCACGGAAACGCACCACCTGGTCGCCACTTTCTTTAATAATCAGGTTATCGAAATCCTCAACCGTGGTAAGCCGGCCCATCGTTCGTACTGTCAGTTCGGTATTTTGCCCTTCAACCCTGCCCGATGGCAGTTCTACATTCTCCCGATTTACGGCCTGAAGTATGTCAGAAGGTGCAAGCTTAAGGGAGGCCAGTTTGATGGGATCCATCCATAAACGCATGGAATACCTTTTCTGCCCCCAAATCTGCACAGAGCTAATACCCGGTATTGTCTGTAATCTTTCCTTGAAAATATTTTCGGTAATGCGCGATAACTCCAGCGGATCGCGTTTGTCGCTCATCACGGTTAAAAACATGATGGGGCTCGAGTCGGCATCAGCCTTTTCGACAACCGGGGGGTTTACATCAGGCGGCAGGCGGTTCTGCGCACCCGAAACTTTATTGCGTACATCATTGGCTGCTGCTTCCAGGTCAATTCCCAACTCGAATTCCACCGAAATGTTACTTCTTCCTTCTCGACTGGTTGATGTGATCGTTCGGATGCCTTGTATTCCATTAATGGCTTCTTCAAGTGGCTCGGTAATCTGTGATTCAATAATATCGGCATTGGCTCCAACATAGGTGGTAGAAACCGAAATAACCGGAGGGTCAACACTGGGAAATTCCCGAACGCCCAGATAAGAAAACCCAATCATCCCGAATAAGATGATAACCAGTGACATCACAATGGACAACACCGGCCGGTTAATGCTTATGGTTGAAAGACTTGCCACCTCTGTAATTCGTATTACTTGTTACCCAAATTCAACTGAACCGGCAGTCCCTGGCGCAGTTGCAGGATGCCCGTAGTAATTAACGTGTCGCCTTCCTTCAGCCCGTTAACAATTTCAACAAACCGGTCCGTTCGTATGCCAATCTCCACCTTTACTTCGCGGGCTTTTCCTGATGAGGCAACATATACTTTGTGGCCCTGTAGTTCAGGCACCAGCGCCTCCGATGGTACAAGCATCGCATTCTCAATGGTTTCAAGAATCAACTCAACACGAACAAACTGACCGGGCAGCAGCAAACCTTCCCGATTATCGGCCATGGCACGCACTTTCAGTGTACGGGTGTTCAGGTCAATCTGCGGTTCTACAGCATACACTTCCCCCTCCAGAACGCGTGGATCATTTTCGATGGTAAACCTGATCTTTTTTCCACTTCGCACCTGGGTACTATACCTTCCCGGAACATTGAAATCAATTTTAGCCGGAGAAAGGCTGTACAGTGTAGCCACCGTGGTGTTTGAATTTACGTAAGCCCCCTCACTTACAAAGCGTAAACCAATGATACCATCAAAAGGGGCAATGATTCTGGTTTTTGCAATCTGTGCTTCCAGCAGTTTAATGTCAGCAATGGTGGTATTGAGCCGGTTTAATGCATTGTCGTATTCCTCACGGCTAATGGCGTCCTTCTCCAGCAGTTTACGTTGCCTGAATTCGTTATCCTGATTGAGCTTTTGATTATATTTTTGTTTCTGCAGTTGCGCTACCAGTTCATCATCGTTGATTTCCAGGAGTAACTGCCCCTTGGTAACCGGTTTCCCCTCTTCGAAATAGATTTTTGAAATCTTTCCGGAAGATTCTACGCGAAGTTCAAGGGATTCGTTGGGTAAGACAGAACCGGTAAATACCAGTTTATTGTCAAGCGTTTCAGGTTTTAGAACCACGCCATTTACCTGCAATGCCATAGCACCCGGGCCGGGGCCTGAGGCCTGAGGCCCCTTTTCTTCACCGCTAAATAATTTCAATTTAGGCAGTGCCACCAGGAAAATAACAGCAAGAACAATAACCCCGGTTAGTATTTTCTTTTTCATGAAAGTCAACCAATCACATACGTAAATCCCTAAACACTTCGTGGAGTCTCAACACCTGAGGAATGACCAGTTGTGTTTCATCGTTAACAATAACAAAATCGGCACGGTTTCGTTTCTCTTCATCACTTAACTGCCTGGCCATTATGCTTTGGATTTGCTGCCTGTTACGGGAAGCATCCCGGTTCAGCACGCGTTTCATTCGCAATGCTTCGGGCGCATAAACCAATACTACCTTATCCAACTCCGCATACGACCCCGCCTCAAACAGCAATGCCGCTTCCTTAATTACGTAACGGCTGGTTTCATGGTAGTTAACCCACTTTTTATAGTCGGCCCTTACTGCAGGATGCACCAAACCATTCAGTACCTGGAGTTTTTCAGGATTATCAAAAACCATACTTGCCAGATACGTGTTATTCAGGCTTCCATCGCTATGGTACGCCAAACTTCCGAATTCTTTCTTAATGGCTGCGATGAGTATTCCATCGGAGGTCATTACCGATTTCGCACGGCTGTCGGCATCATACACAGGGATGCCCAGGATCTGAAAGATTCGGCAAATCAGGCTTTTGCCCGACCCAATGCCACCGGTTATTCCAATTTGAAGGGGCATGATTTCAAAAAGAAACAATTACGCTATCAACCCTCACTATCTGACTGTATGGCGGCAAGCCGACCACCCGTGGTGCAACTTTATGTTTACCCGGTGGTACAGTGCGCAGATCGATCAATGCAGTAACCGAGTCGGGATGGATCGCCTTAACGGTTGAAGACGGGGTTTGGAAAGTAACGGAAACACGATCTGCTTCGAGTGACACACGCAGCCTATCGGGCACATTGACCAGGCGAAGCGGACACTCGCGTGTTACTTCTTCCAGGCTCTCAACATCAAACGTCACACGCACCACAGGTGGCGTACGGCTAATGTTTTCAGATCCCGTGGTAACTTCAACAATCTCATTGTAGGAACTTCTGATGCGCTCATCCGGTAACGACAATGCCAGAGAAGAAGGCAACGCATGGATCAGACTCTCAGGTCCTTCGAGCAGTACCGAATCAGGGACAACCGTAACCGGGCTGGTAACCCCGTAATTCGGCTGAAGGTACTTGCTCACCGAATCAATGGTAAGTTTTACAATCCGTTTGGCTCTCGGATTGATGTCGAGGTAAATCGTATCGGTTAAAACAAAATTTATCTGAAGCCCTTCCAGTTGGGTAGAAAACAGTGGTGGCAGGCTGGCGCCTACAATTTTTTTTACTTCAGCCGGGCGCTCAAGGGGGATGACCAGCGGAGGAACTTTTAGTCCGGAACTTCTCCGAAACAAGTCCCAGCCATTTCCGCTCACATTCAGACGTATCTTTTCCGGCAAACTCTTTACGGGCACATATTTCTCTTCATCGTAGTCGAATACGATTCGAAACCCAATATTAGCCGCGTAATTTTTATTCAGGGCGTTGAAGAACCAAAAAACGGTGGCGGCAAAAACACACAATACAATGGCTTTCCAGTTTTTTTTATTGAATCGAAAGATGCTCCATATCGAACTGAAAAAGCCCATGGGGTTACTTCTTGTTGGCTGCGCGGCTGGCCTCCATCGAAATAGCCGACTTATTGAAGCGAATGCGCCCGCCTTTCTCAACTTCCAGAATAAACGTGTCGCCTTCCAGTTCAGCCACCCGGCCATGTGCACCGCCTATGGTTACCACGTAATCGCCTTTTTGGATTTCGTCAATAAACTTCTTCTGATCCTTGGCCTTTTTCTGCTGAGGTCTTATCATGAAGAAATAAAAAATAAGAATCATTAAGCCCATCATGATGTAGAAACTGTAGTTTCCGCCCTGGGCCGTAGCTTGTAATAAAATCGCGTTCATGATTGTAATCAATTTGAGCGGCAAGTTATGCCTTAAAAGCATGCATCCCAAACCCCGGGCAAGTGCGCAGGATTTGGGATGCGATGCGTTGGACCAAAATTATTTGGCAGGTCCTTTCGACTGATCTTTTGGTGTTACCATAGCCTTGAACCGCAGGGTTGTGGTTTTAGGCCAGGTGTTGGCGGTTACTGTAATGGTTTTATTTTGAATGTTGGGCTTGCCGTTGCTGTCGAACTCAGCCTTCACAAAACCTTCTCCTCCCACCGGTATCGGGTCCTTCGACCATTCGGGCACGGTGCAGCCGCACGAAGGCTGGGCGTTCTGAATGATTAATGGTGCTTCACCGGTATTTTTAAACTTGTAGGTATACGTTACCTTCTGCCCTTCGTTAATCGTGCCGAAATCGTGTTCAAGTTTTTCAAATGTGATTGCCGGCAACGGCCCCTCGGGCTTTTGGTCGGCCTGGGCATTGGCATCGGTAGGCGTAAACGAAGGGGCCTGGGTTGCCTTACCCCCTTCTAACTGCGACAGCCGGGCTTCCAACGCAGCAATTTTCTTCTCCGCGTCTTTGTCTTTGCACGAAACCAGCAGGCCGGCAATTGCTAACAACATGATCAACTGTATCTTCATGGCTCTCATCTTAGTTTAATTTTTTCCTTTCTTACCTTTTATCTGTCCTAAAAGTTCATCCACATCTTCCAAAAGTTTTTCGGCTTTCAACTTGGCATCATCCACTACGCGCTGGCCTTGCGACTTGGCTTCGCTGGTAAGGGGGCTATCCTTGCCGTCAATCAGATCGTTCAGCAGGCTTTGCAGCATGTTGCGATATTTCTCTAATTGAAAGGATAACTTTTGCCGGGTGTTGATACCCTTATCAGGGGCGTACAGGATGCCAAGAATAGCCCCGGCAGCTGCGCCTACAATAAACGCCATTAGCGCATTCCCTCCTCGTTTACTCATACTCGTCAAATTTTAATTTCAAACATCCGGATTTCAGCAGAATTCTACCAAAAGCGTTAAGATTTTGCAAAAATACAGCTATTTGTTGCTTTGTAACCACCAGGCTACAAGTTAACTCATTTGCCCGATTACTTGTTATCGAGCAGGCCACGGCCACTCTTTTTCAGCGTGCCGTCCGTCTTCAGTTCTTTTGAGATCACATCCAGAATTCCGTTAACAAACTGCCGGCTTTTAGGTGTACTATAGTTTTTTGCCAGTTCAATGTATTCATTTATGGTTACTTTAACCGGTATGCTGGGGAAGCCGGTTAATTCGGCAAGAGCCATTTCGAGGATTATCCGATCGGTTAACGGCAGCCGGTCCACCTCCCAGTTACGGGTATTTTTGGCAATGCGCTGCTTCAAATCATCCCGTAAGGTAGCCGCATCAGCGAAGAGCCGGGCGATAAAATCTTCATCCTCCTCCCAGTTCAGCGACAATTCATGCAGGTGGAGTTCCTTGCCCGACTCCGGATTATACGATTTAACGGTTTTCTCCACCATGCCCTTTACAATCTCCCGGTCTTCGGTCCACCGTAAGATTTCTGATTCGAAGAAATCGTTGATTACCGTTTTACCGAGAATCACTTTCCGGAACAGGTAATTGATGATTCGCTTCTGTTCATCAAGTGATGGGCTTTTTTTATCGAGGTAGGCCATGTATTCGGCATCCTGCTTAACTACATCGCGTAGCCAGAGTTTAACCAGGTTGTTACGGGTATTCCACAATGCGCCTGCCTTGCTGCTCTTCTCTTTCAGGCTTGCGCTCTCGCGCAATGCTGCAACCCATGCATTGGTTATAAAGTTTTTATGGTTGATTTTTTTATCCGCTTCGGCTGCATCGGCCAGGGCAACAGCGAGGTTCAATACTGACAGATAGTGGTCATAGATTCGCTTAACGTCCTGAATCAGATTGGATTTGAAGTACGTAAAGTCTTTGGTTTCTGCCTCCTGGTAATAGGCCAGCGCTTCGGTAACTGCTTTTCTAATCGCATCATCTTGGTGCTCAGCCGGAGAATCTCTTTTTTCAAAAACGTTCTGAAAGAGTTTAACGGCCTGCGCTTTTTGCTGATTCAGCAATTTCTTGTCCTGCACCTCCATGGAGTTCAGATCGGGTGAAAAGGTCTGCTCAAGCCGGTCAATGCATAGCTGAAGATTGGCTTCCTTGCTTTGATGAAATGCAAACAGGTTTTGCATTACTTTAATCCGAAGGCTTCTGCGGTTGAGCATGGTTTCAAAGAACAGCCAAAGATACTCGTTGATTTGCTGAAAATAAAAAAACCCACATTCATCATGCGGGTTTTTTGGGAATGCTACCGGGGTATTCGTATTCTGCCCACTTCCTCAATTCGTTTCTCTGCTATTTTTATTGCAGCTTCCTGTGTGTTGATTTTTTCTTTGGAGGCAAGATCAAATATTGCGAGGCAGGTGCTATAAATCCGTTCGGCTTGCTCAAATACCCGCTGGCGATTATAGTTGCCCAGGTGCTCGTTATACACATTAATTAATCCGCCTGCATTGATCAGGAAATCGGGGGCATAGGTAATGCTGCGATCCATAAGCATGTACCCGTGTTTCACTTCATCTTTCAACTGGTTGTTTGCGGCACCGGCAATGATGCTGCATTTCAACTTCGGAATGGTGGAATCATCCAGCGTGGCACCCAGTGCACACGGGGCATACACATCTACATCCAGATCATAAATGGCTTCCTGCGAAACGGCTTTTACTCCGTATTTACCCGCAACTGCTTTTACCTTTTCTTCGGATATATCAGAAATATAAACGACTGCATTTTCCTTAACCAGGTACTCAACCAGATGCATACCCACCTGGCCCACACCCTGAACAGCCACTTTTTTCCCTGAAAGACTGTCGGAACCAAACACTTTTTTAGCACTGGCCTTCATGCCCAGGTACGTGCCATAAGCTGTAACGGGTGAGGGGTCCCCTCCTCCACCTGCCGATTCGGGTAAACCGGTAACGTGTTTTGTTTCCATGGCAATAAATTCCATGTCTGCTGTTTTCATGTTCACATCTTCAGCGGTGATGTACTTGCCTCCCAGGCTGTTCACAAACTTTCCAAACCTGCGCAGAAAGGCTTCGGTCTTCATGGTTTTGGCATCGCCAATAATTACCGCTTTACCACCACCCAGGTTTAAGCCACTGATGGAAGCCTTGAACGTCATGCCCCGGCTCAGGCGCAGAACATCGGTAAGCGCCTCCTGTTCGGTGGCATAATTCCACATGCGTGTTCCGCCCAGCGCAGGACCAAGAGTAGTGTTATGAATAGCGATAATGGCTTTTAGGCCGGTGGCATCGTCATGGCAAAACACTACCTGTTCATGACCGAGTGTTGAAAGCGAAGTGAATAAATCAGGCGGTGCGGTTTTTTTCAGTTCCTTTACTTCCATCGGAATTTGTTTTAGGTGTGATTGATCGTACTTTTAATTTCTGGTTCGTTGAGGCGGCACAAAATTACCGTGTTTGTCCGGCTTTTCAATGTAAATCAAACGGTTGCATGAACTTTAACGTGTTTCTTTCGTTTTTAGGTGCATTGGCAAAATTTTTTTGAATGAAAGAGCTCCGATACCTCAATAAATACCTGTTTAAATACAAGTACCATCTGCTCTGGGGCCTCGTTTTTGTAATCGTTTCCAATATTTTTCAAATCATTCCGGCTCAACTGGTCCGGTATTCGATCGATCTGGTTGTTGAGAACATCCGCATTTACCGGTCGCTGGCCAACCTGTCGCTGCAGCAAAATTTCTTTGGGATATTTACGCAGGCTATTCTGCTCTATGCCGGATTGATTTTGCTCATGGCGTTGCTCCGCGGCTTATTTCTTTACCTGGTGCGGCAAACCCTGATTGTGATGTCGAGACTGATTGAGTTTGATTTGAAAAACGAAATCTTCGCACACTACCAGTCACTGCCGTTAAGTTTCTACCGGAAAAACAATACGGGCGACCTGATGAACCGCATCTCCGAGGATGTGAGCCGTGTGCGGATGTATCTTGGGCCTGCCATTATGTACGGACTTCAACTCATTACGTTATTTGTTATCCTGATTCCGGTTATGTTTTCAATCAGTGCAAAGCTCACCTTGTATGCACTATTACCCTTGCCTCTTTTATCGCTCAGCATTTACATCGTTAACAATACCATAGAAAGGCGTTCGGAAAAGATTCAACGCAGCCAGTCAAGGCTTTCGACCTTCGTGCAGGAAGCCTTCAGCGGCATACGGGTGCTCAAATCCTTCAACCGTGAAGACGAATCGATTGCCGCTTTTTTTAAAGCAAGCGATGACTACAGGCATCAATCGCTAAGGCTCACCCGTGTTCAATCCTTATTCTTCCCGCTGATTATGGGGCTTATCGGGTTAAGTACAATCTTAACCGTGTATGCGGGCAGCACCGAGGTAATTAACGGAAATTTGTCGTTCGGCCACATTGCCGAGTTTATTATCTATGTTAACCTGCTTACATGGCCTGTAACTTCATTGGGGTATACCAGCAGCCTGGTGCAACGGGCCGAGGCCAGTCAAAAGCGGATCAATGAGTTTTTGAAAACACAATCAACCATTACCTCTTCAAAAAACATTACCCGGGAAATTCTCGGCAAGGTGGAATTCAAAAAAGTTAGCTTTACCTACCCCGACACCGGAATCAAAGCATTGACCGATGTATCGTTTGTCATCAACCCCGGAGAATCGATGGCCATCATTGGAACAACAGGCTCGGGCAAAAGCACAGTTTCTAATTTAATAGCCCGTTTGTACGATGTGCAGGAAGGCGAAATCCGGATTGACGATTTGCCCATTACCGATTACGACCTGACCTGCCTGCGCAGCCAGATCGGGTACGTACCCCAGGATGTTTTTTTGTTCAGCGACTCGATTCGCAATAACATTGCGTTTGGCGGAGTGAAGCAACTTGATGATGAGCGGATCATTCAGGCTGCCAAAGATGCGGATGTTTATCACAACATTCTGGCTTTTCCGCAAAAAATGGAAACCCGTGTAGGGGAGCGTGGCATTACCCTATCGGGAGGGCAGAAACAGCGGGTAAGTATTGCACGTGCCATTGTTCACGAGCCGCGCATTCTCATCCTGGACGATGCGCTTTCGGCTGTTGATACAAAAACAGAGAACAACATTCTCAGCAGCCTGAAGCGGATAATGAAAGGCCGCACAACCATTATTGTTTCTCACCGGGTTTCTTCCGCCAAGCTCGCAAATAAAATCATTGTTTTAGTGGATGGAAAAATTGTTGAGCAGGGGACTCATGATTCGCTGCTTAAGAGCAATGGTGTTTATAAGGAACTTTATGAGAAACAAATCCTGAGTGATGAAACATCGGTTAGTGAAGGTGAAGTTATTTAAAATACATACCGCAAGCCAACCCCTCCCTGGATGCGTCTGTAGCCAGGGTCTTTCAGCAGATCGTTGTAGAGATCGATTTCCATAAATGCAGAAATCGGCAGGTTAAAATAGGAGTATTCAATGCCAAAGGTTGCCTGAATGCCATATGTAAATCGGTCAACGGTAATTCGTTCAATCTTATTTTCTATGATCCCTTCATTAACAAAGTAATCATACGAGATATTAAGTTTCCGGAATTCCCATCCTAAACCGGCATACATCTGAAGGCCCCGGCTTACTCTATCTGCTTTTATGTGATACAGTGCTCTTAGTTCGGCTACCCAGTCAGCGTTTACCTTGTGTGTCATGTACTCCAGGCTTTGAGTCGGACCAAGGGTATCGGTATTAACATACTCGGGGAAAATCTCGCGATAATACCTGCTGTAAAGCCCGCTGGCCGAAGTGCCCAGGTCGGCACCGATAGAAAAATGTTTGCTGGCGTAGTACTTATACGATACGGCAAACGGATCGCCAAGTTTGATGCCTAAGCCATGATACGGATAGCCGGTGTCTTCAAAAATAGGACAAACGGTTTTGGCTTTAGAACGCGGAATCCTGATCACATTGTAATTGTGGTTGGTGCGATGATGAACCACGCGGCCGCCATGGTGTACCTTGGGTTGCTGGGAAAAAACAGCCGGAGCCAGCATAAGCAGCGGAAAACAAACAGTCAGGTTCAGGCGCATCAGGCAAATATAATGCTTTAACCTAAGCCATCCATTGGCCTGTCAGGCAAACTCTTTATACTGCATTTTATGCAGTTGGGCATACGCGCCTTCACGCTGGAGGAGGTCATCGTGCCGGCCCGACTCAATGATCTGCCCGTGGTCAAGTACCAGGATTTTATCAGCCCGCTGAATGGTTGAAAGGCGATGGGCAATGACAATGGAAGTCCGACCCTTCATCATCTTGTCAATTGCCTGCTGAATCATCTCCTCGGTTTCACTGTCAACCGATGATGTGGCCTCGTCCAGCACGAGGATTTTCGGATCATACACCATTGCCCGGATAAAGGAGATTAGCTGGCGTTGCCCAACCGACAGGGTGGCTCCCCGCTCCATTACGTTGTAACTGAACTGGCCTGGCAACCGCTCGATAAATTTACGGGCCCCTACCAGATCGGCCGCATGCCATACCATAGCTTCGGTTACTTCGGTATTGCCCAGCGTGATGTTATTGAAAATGGTGTCGGAGAAAAGGAACACATCCTGCAACACAACTCCGATATTTCTTCTCAGGCTGCCCAGTTCGTAGTCGCGAATATCTCTGCCATCGATGCGGATAGAACCCTTATTGATTTCATAAAACCGGTTGAGCAGGTTAATGATGGATGATTTACCCGCACCGGTTGCACCAACCAGGGCAATCATTTCACCCGGACGAATGGAGAAGGTAACATCCTTCAGCACATACTGGTCATCGTTATAGGCAAACCAAACGTGGTCAAATTCAACGTGCCCATGGATGTGATCCGGCACATGATTACCGGTTTCCTGTACATGCTCCTGGTTGTCGAGCAGATTGATAATACGTGAAGAGCTTACAATACCCATCTGCAGGGTATTGTACCGGTCGGCAATCATGCGGATAGGGCGGAAGAACATCTGAATGTACATAATAAAGGCAATGAGTTTACCGATGGTAATACCGGTTTCCTCGAAGTTGATGGCCGCTTTAGCCCCATACCACACCAGCAGCCCAATGCCGGCAGCAGCAATAATTTCAGCTACCGGAAAATAAATAGAGTAGTACAAAACCGATCGGAGGTTGGCTTGCTTATGCTCTTCATTAATTGCCTTAAACTTTTCAAACTCGCGTTTTTCGCTGGCGAAAATCTGAACAACATTCATCCCCGTAAGGTGCTCTTGCACAAACGTGTTCAGGTTTGCTACGGCATTGCGCACATCATTAAAGGCAACTTTTATTTTTTCTTTGAATACATACGTAGAGATCAGCAACAACGGCAAGGTTGCAAGGCTTAACAACGCCAGTCTCCAATCCTGGTAGAACATAAAAGCCAGAATGAAAATAAGTTGAAGCAAATCGCTCACCATGGCTGCAAGGCCTTCGCTGAATACATCGGCCAGGGTTTCCACATCCGAAATGGTTCGTGTTACCAACCGGCCAATGGGGGTTTTATCAAAAAAGCGCAGCCTCAGATTAACCAGGTGTTGGTATAGCCGGGTGCGGATATCCCGGATGATCTGCTGGCCCATCCACCCGGAGAGGTAGGTATGAATATACTGTAAACCCGACTGGCCAACAAGCAGCAGCAAGAGCAGCACCATCATCTGCACCATGCCGTTGTAATCACCGGAGGCAACCTCACTGTCTAACGTGTGCTGGATGAGCAACGGACGAAGAGGGGAAAGAACTCCAACCGCCAGCGTAAGAAATATCAGAAAATAAAACCGCCCCATGTACGGGCGCACAAACTCCATAAGGCGCCTGAGCACTTTAAAATCAATAATATTACCGCTGCTTACCTGTTCTTTTTCCAATGGACTTAGCTTAAAAATATGGCCTTGGGGTACTTTACACGGACAAGGTACAAACCGTGCGGATCAACATTGGCACCTGCCCGCCTGCGATCTTTGCTCCTCATAATCCGTTCGAAATCGCCAACTGAAATTTTACCGGTACCAACTTCCAGCAGGGTTCCGACTATGGCCCTAACCATGCCGCGTAAAAACCGGTTGGCGGTTATGGTGAAAATCAGTTTACTCCCCTGTTTCTTCCAGGTTGCCATTTTTACAGAGCAACGAAAGTGATTCACATCAGTCTTCACTTTACTGAAACAGGCAAAATCGTGTTCACCGCGTAATAACGCAGCAGCCCGGTTCATAGTTTTCATATCAAGCGGCTTAAAGTAATAAAGGGCAAGGCCGGTTAACAGCGGATCCTTCACAGTAGTTATATGATATTCATAGGTACGCTCAACCGCATCATATCTTGCACTGGCATCGGGCTTTACGCTCCGAATGGAACGGATGGCAATATCACGCGGCAGGAATGAGTTGAGGCGATGAATCAATTCATCTTTCTGAACCGCTTTTTCTATATCGGAATGAAAAAACTGCTGCACGCAATGAACCCCCGTATCGGTTCTGCCGCTGCCAACAATCTTAACCGATGCCCGAAATAATTTACTCAGCGCATCTTCCACCACGGTTTGCACGCCTGTAGCATTTGCCTGACTTTGCCAGCCAGCATAGTTTGACCCGTTATACGTTATTTCAAAAAAGTAGCGGGGCATACTTACCTTCTCAAGTTCTCAAACACCACAGCAGCCCCCTGCCCTACACCTATGCACATGGTTGCCACACCATAGCGAGATTTTCGCTTTATCATTTCGTGCAGAAGTGTAGCGCTTATGCGAACACCACTGCACCCCAGCGGATGGCCAATGGCGATGGCCCCTCCGTTAACATTTACAACCTCCGGGGCAATTTCCAGATCGCGGATACAAGCCAGGCTCTGCGAAGCAAAGGCTTCGTTCAGTTCTACTAAGTCAATGTCTGAAATTTTTAAGCCGGCCCGCTTTAGTGCTTTTTGCACTGCCGGCACAGGGCCCACGCCCATGTAAGCCGGATCAACCCCGGCCACTGCAAAGGCCACAACACGGGCCATGGGCTTAAGGTGCATTTGCTTTACCGACTCTTCCCCTGCCAGCAAGCAGGCTGCAGCACCATCATTAATGCCCGATGAATTACCGGCTGTAACGGTTCCGCCTTCCTTAAAAGCAGGTTTTAATGCTGACAGTTTTTCAAGAGTAGTGGCACGCGGATGTTCATCTTTTTCCACCAGAACAACCTCTTTTCCCTGATGAACAGGTACCGGCACCAATTCGTCATTAAACTTTCCGGCCTGATGCGCCCGCTGGTATTTCTCCTGAGAGCTTAGTCCAAATTGGTCCTGCTCCTGTCGGCTTATCTTCCATTTCTCGGCAACGTTTTCAGCCGTTTCGCCCATGGAGTAAGGATAATACAGTTTCGAAAGCTTTGAATTGATAAATCGCCAGCCCATGGTGGTATCATACACCTCGGCTTTGCGCGAATACGGTTCCTGGGCTTTCGCCATCACAAACGGAGCGCGGCTCATGCTTTCCACACCACCGGCTATATACAGGTCGCCTTCATCGAGTATCAGGGCGCGCGAAGCATCCATAATAGCCTGCAGCCCGGAGGCACAAAGCCGATTAACCGTTACGCCTCCTACCTCTTTGGGGAGACCCGCCAGCAACAAAGCCATGCGCGCTACATTACGGTTGTCTTCACCACTTTGGTTGGCTGCACCGAACACTACATCTTCAATGCAATTAATATCAACGGTAGGGTTGCGCTCAACCAGTTTTTTGATCACATGCGCAGCCAGGTCATCAGGCCTTACCGAAGCCAATGCACCGCCATACTTGCCAATGGGTGTGCGAAGAATATCAATGATGTAGGCAGCTTTCATAGGCATTCAAAGAAGGTGTGTTGAAATTTAAATTAGTAGTTTTGAGGCAAGTTACGTCAACCCCCCTATGTGGCAAAGAATCCAAACTGTATTTCTTATTATCACCATTGTTGCGCTGGTTGTTGCGCTGGTGCAGCCCATTTGGGTAAGCGCAGATAGCATCGCACTTGCTCTTACACCGTTTTATTATGTGAATGGCGATGCCTACCTCTATATGCCTTATTCCATAACAGCTGTTATAGGCATTGCTTCCATAACCGTAAGCATTATGGAAATCAAACGCTATGATAACCGGACGGTACAGATAAAACTGGGCGCACTCAATTCGGTATTACTGGCGGGCATGATGATCTGCGCGGTGTGGTTTGCCAACCGGGTGGCTGAACAACACCCCGGAAACTTTAAATACGGCTGGGGCTTGTACATGATATTTGTGGCCGTTATCAGCAACTGGCTGGCCATACGGTTCATCAGGCGCGATGAGCGGTTGGTAAAAGATTCGGACAGGCTACGGTAGCTGCCAACCTGTCACCCATACTCCTTTTGGAATAACTTTTGAATCCCTGCTCCGCGCAGGGATTTTTATTGTTCCGGCTCATTTTTAAACCCAAAAACTGAAAATTTATACACTATGGCAGACGTCCAGGAAAAAGGCACCATCTCGATCAATACCGAGAATATTTTCCCCATCATTAAAAAATTTCTTTATTCCGATCACGAGATCTTTTTGCGCGAACTGGTTTCCAATGCGGTGGATGCCACCCAAAAACTGAAAAAACTGGCATCTCTGGGCGAGTACACCGAAGAACTGGGCGACCTGAAAATTGAGGTGAGTTTTGATAAAAAGAAAAAAACCATTACCGTTTCCGATAAGGGCATCGGCATGACGGCCGATGAAATCAAAAAATACATCAACCAAATTGCTTTCTCCGGAGCTACCGAGTTCATCGAAAAATTCAAAGACAAAACCGATGCAAAAGACATCATCGGAA
>JBKBOE010000008.1:0-53640 GCA_046294915.1 Cyclobacteriaceae bacterium
ATTCCAATAAGGAAATACTAGGCCGACTTTTGGAGTTCTTCCTCCATTTCTTGCTTTAACTGACGGGCATGAGCCCGGTTTTTTGAATACTTAATGTGATTTGGCACTCCCTTCAAATCCCATATTAAACCCGTCCACGAGAGCAACTTTAAAATGTACCAGGTAATATCAATTTCCCACCAGAAAAAACCCTGGCGCGCTGCTGTTTCGTAGTAATGATGGTTATTATGCCAACCCTCACCCAACGTGAGGAGTGCAAGCCACAAACTGTTTTTGGACTCTTCTCCTGTTTCATAACGAGGCTTGCCAAACTTGTGCATAATCGAATTGATTGAGAACGTGCCATGATACAGGATAACTGTACTTAAAAAGAACCCAATCAACAGTGTTGACATACCGGCCGATGTAAACATCGTAGTAATACTTCCGCCATTTACAATAGCCCCAAGTGCAGTAACCGAAACAGCCAACAAAAAAGGCGGCACCAGGTAATACTTGTTAAGCCAAACCAGTTCAGGATATTTTGCAAAATCTCCGATGGTCTTGTAATCTGTCTTTTTAAAATCCGGCCCAACAATCCAGCCCACATGCGAATACCAGAAGCCATAAATTTTCATAGAGTGCGGATCAGCCGGAGTATCGCTGTGCCGGTGGTGGTGCCGGTGATGTGCCGCCCACCACAACGCACCCTTCTGTGCCGAAGTTTGCGCCATGAAAGCAATCACAAACTGAAACCAGCGCGAAGTGCTGTACGAACGATGGGCAAAGTACCGGTGATACCCGCCCGTTACCCAAAACATGCGGAATACATATAGAAAAACACATACCAGCCAGTCGAACAGCGTTGCGCCCGTCCAGATAGCCGCCAGAGGCAACAGGTGAACAAGTGTAAAACTTATCTCTTGTGAAAGGATTGGCTTCCTGCGTGGCTCCGGTAGAAGTGTTGCTGTTGTCATTTACCGAGAAAATAACCGGACCCACAAACCTACAAGTACAGTGACTCCGCGCAACAAAAGTAACGGTTTGCCGTCAAATAAATTGCCTGTTTGAGCAAAGTTGGCAGCACGAACGTGTGTAAGGTAGTTGGCGTTACTTAAATGCCATAATATTAACGTACCTTGCAACCTCAATGAATCACGCAACCACCATAACGCTTTATCAGCCCCTGTTGCAGGCCATTGCCTACAACCTGCTGCGTTGTAAAGCCGATGCTGAAGACATTGTTCAGGAAACCTTTCTGAAATGGTTAAATACCGAGAAAGAAAAAATCAGTAACACCAAAGCGTACCTTATTAAAGCGGTAACCAACAACTGCCTTAACCACCTCAATGCCCTCAAGCGAAAAAAAGAAGAATACCTGGACTCCATCCATGTGCCGGAATTCATTACCAAAATCAAAGAATCTAATTTCGCGCACATCGATCTGGATGCCTATTTAACCGAAGCAATGAAGGTGTTGCACACAAAACTTGAACCCCTGGAACGTGCCGTTTTCTTGCTGAAAGAGGTTTTTGATGTGGATTACGATACGCTTCATACCACACTTAACAAAAAGAAAGATCACTTAAGGCAGTTGCTCAGTCGTGCAAAAAAGAAACTGGAGGAAGAAAAAGCCAAACTACATTTCGATATGCCTTCTGCCGCTTCGCTGATGGAAAGCTTTAAAAAAGCCTGCCAGGGCGATACCGATGAGCTGATTAACTCGCTTAAACGCGACATCTGGTTTCAGCCTGAAATTCCGCAACAGGAATAATTTCAAAAATTCTCTTCATATCCTGTCACAAAACAGCAACGGGTTTGTCTTACAATGAATCGCCCTGATTTCTTACAATTCAGGCGAGTAAACATTGTTTATCACAAAAACCGTTAGTGTTTCATGACCATTATTCTTGCCTTCTTTGTAGCGCACTGGTATTTATCGCTGTTTTTCCAAACCTTCTTTCTTCATCGGTATGCCGCCCACAAAGCGTTTACGATGAATCCCTTCACCGAAAAAGTATTTTTTGTTCTCACCTGGATATTTCAGGGTTCCAATTACCTAAGTGCTTACGGGTATGGTGTAATGCACCGCATGCACCACGCCTTTGCCGACACGGAAAACGATCCGCACTCACCTACGTATGACGAAACCATCTGGAATATGATGTGGAAAACCAAAACCATTTACTCGGCCATTGCCAATGGAAAAATGGTGGTGGATCAGCGCTTTACAGAGGGCGTTCCAAGGTGGGATGCCTTCGATACATTTGCCCGCTCGTGGCCGTCACGCATTTTTTGGGGAATTCTTTACGTACTGTTTTACCTGCAGTTTGCAACCACCTGGTGGCTTTGGCTGCTGTTGCCCATTCATTTTTTGATGAGCCCCATACACGGAGCAATCATTAATTGGTTTGCACATAAGTACGGCTACCGCAATTTTGAAGTGGGCGACACCTCCAAAAACTTTTTACCGGTAGATTTTCTGATGATGGGCGAGAGCTACCATAACAATCATCACAAGCACGGATCGAGGGCTAACTTTGGAGGAATCCGGTGGCACGAAATAGATCCGACCTACCTGATCATCCGCCTGCTGAATAAACTGGGGGTTATTGAGGTCGTCAATACCCGTGAACTTCGGATGGATCGGGTAAAAAAAGCCGCTTAAGGGAACTTCAGGCATGCGGCAGGCACCATTTCATTAATATTGTGTACCTTTACGCCCTTAAATAATTTTTAACACCTGGTCGTAATGGGTAACACCTGCGGCCAAAAAAAACAATTTTAACAATGAAAGAAGGTACCGTAAAGTTCTTTAACGAAGCCAAAGGATTCGGCTTTGTAAAGGAAACAGCAACCAATGAAGAGTTTTTTGTGCACGTATCCGGCCTTGTTGACAAGGTTCGCGAGAATGATGCCATTACCTTTGAGGTTCAACAAGGAAGAAAAGGATTGAATGCCGTTAACGTACGGTTAGTCAATAATTAATCTCTCCAAAAACACCGAAAAGCCAGGCCTGCAAGTCTGGCTTTATTTTTATCTTCATGACCTTCTCCGAATTTCAGTTTGACTCACGCCTGGTGGATGGCCTTGACTCTATGGGCTATGAAAAACCAACGCCTATCCAGGAGCAAGCTATTCCGGTTATACTCCGGAATAAGGATGTAATTGCCTGTGCACAAACCGGTACCGGTAAAACAGCTGCCTACATTTTGCCCGTTGTTCATAAAATGATGCAAACCGATCACCGGCATTTAAACACGCTCATCATTGCCCCAACGCGTGAACTTGCACAGCAGATAGATCAGCAAATTGAAGGCTTCGCTTATTTCACCGGCATCAGTTCCATACCTGTTTATGGTGGTGGCGATGGCGCCACCTGGGACGTACAAAAGAAAGCTTTAGAACAAGGGGCCGATATTATTGTAGCCACTCCGGGCCGCTTGATTGCCTTGCTGGCAGCGGGCACTACGGTGTTTGATCACCTGCAACACCTCATTCTGGACGAGGCCGACCGCATGCTCGATATGGGGTTTTATGACGACATCATCAAAATCGTAAGCTATTTACCGAAAGAACGACAAACGCTGCTGTTCTCAGCCACCATGCCGCCCAAAATCAGGGCCTTGGCCAACCGTATTTTACGCAGTCCTGAAGAAATCAATATCGCCATTGCCAAACCTGCTGCCGGCATTGATCAGCAGGCCTATGTGGTTTACGATTCCCAAAAAGAAAAACTTTTGGAGCATATTTTGAAAACGTATACGTGGAGTAGCATCATCCTTTTTGCTTCACGGAAGGAAACGGTGAAGAAATTGGATTCAACTTTTCGAAAGGCGGGTATTGCAGCCAAAGCCTTTCATTCCGATTTGGAACAAACTGAACGCGAAGAAATTTTACGGGCATTTAAAAATAAACAGGTAAACTTTCTGATTGGTACCGATGTACTCTCGCGCGGGATTGATGTAGAAGGCATCAGTATGGTTATCAACTGGGATGTACCACCCGACCCGGAAGATTATGTACACCGTATTGGCAGGACTGCACGCGCGGAAACCACAGGTACAGCTATCACTTTTATAAACGAGATTGACCAAAGACGTTTCTCAGGAATTGAACGATTAATAGAAACCACTATTCCTAAACTACCACTTCCCGATTTTCTGGGAGAAGGTCCTGCTTACAACCCTAAGGCAAAACACAAAAATAATTTTGGCAAGCCGCATAGTAAATTTAGCCGTAACAGGAAACCAAGAAGAGCCAATTAAAGACCTCTGCGCTGAAACAGATCTCAATAGTTTGGAATATTCAATCCAAGAATAATATCACGGCTGCCAATCCAAACATTTTCCTGATTTTTGGAAAGTGTGATAATGCCAGAATCTGAACGTTTAGTTTGCCTTGACCTTACCGATGCAGTCAAAAGCGGATCGTCATCAAATACAAAATCATCGATCCAGTAAAATGAAAGACCCGTCTCCTTGACAATCGCATGAATGTGCTGCGGATTCTGACTGTTTGGATACGAAGCCGGACGAACGGTGCGGAACTCATACCGTCCCTGTGCATCAGTTTTTACCCAGCCACGCAAGTGCCCATGGCGTTTGGCTTGGGTTTGCTGAAGACCGGGTGAGTATAACCCTTTGCTATCGGTTTGGTAAACATAAAGAATTACATCGCGTGCTGGGGTTTTTCCATCGCGTTTGTATATCGTTCCGCTGATAAGCAGCGGCTCACCGGGTTCATCATCGGGGGCAAGTTTTGTCTTCCACGAAAGTGTAGACGGCATCCCTGCAAACATCAACGCACAATCTTCACAATTACCGCCAACCAACCGCTCCCGCTCCTGTTTTGACTGAGCGCAGCCGAAGGCAAAAATTAATAAACTAAGAAAAAGTAAGCTTCCCGATTTGTTCATAATTCATTCGATTAATGAAACTACCTGATTAAACGATATTCTTTTGATGTGGATCAATTCCACCTCATGTTTTTCTTGATTCCCGTCAAGCAATTCCCCAACCAAAGCAATCCACTTTTACCCAATCAAAAAACAAAAATTATAACCGATCATGAAAACAGATGAATTACGAATTGCTAAACTGCTGCTGGGAATAGCCATTGCCTTCCTGCTGGCTTTCTCAGCCTTTAGTCAGCCCACGCAAACCATCCGGGGCCGGGTGGTGGATGAAGCAAACAAGGCCCCTCTTATTGGTGTAACTATTCTGGTGCTTGGAACAGGCGAAACCGTTCTGGGGGCAGCCACCGATGTTGACGGCTACTACCGCATCACCAACGTGCCCGTAGGCAGGCAAACCCTGAAGATAACCTACATCGGCTATGAAGAACAGGTAATCCCCAATGTGGTGGTTACAGCCGGCAAGGAAGTCATTCTGAACCTGGAGTTAACCGAAAGCATAAACCAACTTGGCGAAATTACCATTGTGGCTACCTCACGCGATGATAAAACGGCCACCAATAATGACCTAGCTATGGTTAGCGCACGATCGTTTAATGTGGATGACACCAAACGCTATGCCGGTGCGCTGGGTGATCCCTCACGCATGGCCGCCAATTTTGCCGGTGTGATCGGTGGTGATGATTCCCGCAACGACATTGTTGTACGCGGGAACTCACCCACCGGCATGCTGTGGCAACTGGAAGGACTTAACATCCCTAATCCGAATCACTTTGGATCCCTTAACAGCACAGGCGGGCCAGTGAGTATGCTCAATAATAACAACCTCGACAAATCGGATTTTATGACCAGTGCTTTTCCGGCTCAGTATGGAAATGCGGTAGCCGGAGTATTTGATATCCGCCTGCGCGATGGTAACAACCAGAAACATGAGTTTGTAACACAGGTTGGCTTTAATGGCTTTGAAGTTGGTGCAGAAGGGCCGCTCTCAAAAACAAAAATTGGATCCTTCATTATTAATTACCGCTACTCAACCCTGGGAATATTTGATGCGCTTGGAATTGAATTCGGCACCGGTTCAAATGTGCCCTTTTATCAGGACCTGAACTTTAAATTAACGCTGCCTGCCAGGAACGGTGGCAAGTGGACACTATTCGGCTTGGCCGGCAAAAGTGAAATAGACCTGCTGGGTAGCGAAGCCGATCTGGAGAGCAATTCTGAAGACCTGTATGGTAACGAAAACCAAGACTTATTTCCGCGGTATCAAACCGGAATTACCGGCATCAGCTACGAGAAGAGCATTTCACCAAAAACACATTTTAAGGTTACTATGGGTATCAGCTCAGCAAAAGAAAGTTTTCATGGCGACTCACTTGTGCGTGATTCAAACAATGAAGTAATAGCGCGTTACGCCCGCGCTGAAGGAGAATTTACAACAACCAAATATTCCACATTGGCTTTATTCCGGACCAAGATAAATGCTAAAAACACATTAAGCTATGGTGGATATATTGATGTGCTGAACTTCGACCTCTATAACCGCGATATTTTTGCAAACATAGGTTCTGATTCTGTGCGGATCGATGTGCAAGATATCACTGTGCTATATCAGGGCTTTGCTGCATGGCGTCATCGCTTTAATCACAAACTTTCATTCAATGCAGGCTTGCATACACAATACTACGTGCTCAATAAACAGACAGCCGTTGAGCCCCGGCTAGGACTGCAATACCTTATCAATGGCAGGCAATCCATTAGTTTGGGTTATGGTGTTCATAACCAGATTCAAAGCCCGTACACGTCTTATGTCCAAACCAAAATTTCCAACAATGTTTACATCCTCACCAATACCGATTTGCAATTCACCACAAGCCAGCACAGTGTTATTACCTACGATTGGAATATCACGGATAATCTCCGCTTAAAAACAGAAGGGTACTACCAATCACTTTCCAACGTCCCGGTTGAGCAACGTCCTACTTCGTTTTCGGCAATAAATACAGGTTCGAGCTTTGTTCCTGTAGATAAAGACAGTTTGGTTAATAAGGGAACAGGAACAAATTATGGTGTAGAGTTAACACTGGAGCGCTTCTTTAAAGATGGGTACTACTTCCTGATCACATCCTCACTTTTTAATTCAAAATACAAAGGAAGTGATGGGATTGAACGAAATACAGCGTACAATACACAGTATGTGGTTAATGGTCTTTTCGGTAAAGAGTTTAAACTGAGTAAGAAGCAAACATATCTTTCCCTAAACCTGAAGGTTACCACCATTGGTGGCAAATACCTGACTCCAATTGATGCAGAGGCTTCTCAGGCTTACGGTAAAACCATTTTTAAAGAAAATGAAGCCTATAGCGAAAAACAGGATGCTTATTTCCGCACCGATTTCCGGCTAGCCTATCGCAAAGAATACAAAAAGAGCACCCTTGAATTTGCCCTCGATTTACAAAACGTAACCAACAATCAGAATATTTTTACGAAGAGCTACAACCCCCGCACCAATACCATTGTAACGCAGTATCAGCAGGGTTTCTTCCCGGTACCTTTTCTGCGCTTTACTTTCTGATAACATTTCTTTAGTATATTTCCGGATGGACGAATTTGCTTCCATCCGGAAATATATTTCTAACTTCCTTTCATTCACTGAGGAGGAATGGCTAGTGCATCAAAAATCACTTGCTCGCAGGTGGCTGAAAAAGGGGGAACATTTGTTGGCAGAAGGACAAGTCTGTAATCATGTTTCCTTTATCAATCAAGGATACTTCAGGTGTTACAACATCGTACGTAACGTAGACCGCACTCATCATTTTGCTTTTGAGTTTGAATATATAACTGACTACTGCAGTTTTGTTACCCGAAAGCCTTCTTGCGATAACATCGTTGCCATGGAAGATGCCGAAATACTTCAGATTGATTATGACTCCATGCATGCGGCATTTGAACAATATCCGGTTTGGCAAAAATTTGGTCGGCTAATTGCTGAATATGTATTCGTTCTTACTGCATTTCGCGAGCAAGACCTGCTCTTTAAAACTCCGGAAGAACTTTACCTGCAACTCTTGCACGAAAAACCTAGTATACTGAAACGTGTCCCTCTTAAGTACATAGCCTCCTATTTAGGCATCACGCCCGAAGCGTTGAGCAGAATAAGGAATCGTTTGGCAAAGGGGTAATTCAATGCTCAATCTGGTATGGCAGCAAAGCCAAATTACTTTTTTACTACAGAAAGTATCTCATTCAACTTCAGCAACGCCTCTA
Organism: Cyclobacteriaceae bacterium; assembly: GCA_046294915.1. GTDB lineage: Bacteria > Bacteroidota > Bacteroidia > Cytophagales > Cyclobacteriaceae > UBA2336. The sequence continues at coordinate 8,159 of JBKBOE010000008.1, forward strand.
CCGGGCTAATGGTGTTGATGTCGATGGTTTCCAGCATCTCCTGCACCTGTTTGTATTTGGGGTCCATCTCAAACAAACTCATCTGGTGGATGGCTTTCGGCAATTCCTGTAGTTTTTTCTTTGGTTCGTTTTTATGCTTCTCCTTTTCCAAAAAATGCAGTACCTCATTGGCACGGATCACCACCTTATTGGGTATACCGGCCAGCTGCGCCACATGAATACCAAAACTGTGTTCGCTGCCTCCTTCTTTCAGTTTGCGCATAAAGATGATTTTATCCCCCACCTCTTTCACACTCACGTTGAAATTTTTTACGCGCACAAAATCTTCAGCCAGTTGGTTGAGCTCGTGGTAATGCGTTGCAAATAATGTTTTAGGCCGGTAATCCTTATGTTGATGCAGGTACTCCACAATGGCCCATGCAATGGAAACACCATCGTAGGTAGAAGTTCCCCTGCCGATTTCATCCATCAAAATCAGGCTGCGGTTGCTCAGGTTATTCAGAATACTGGCGGTTTCTATCATCTCCACCATGAATGTAGATTCGCCTTTCGATAAATTATCGGAAGCGCCCACGCGCGTAAAAATCTTATCTACCAAACCAATGCTGGCACTTTCAGCGGGTACAAAACTGCCGATCTGGGCCATCAGCACAATCAATGCCGTTTGCCGCAGCAAGGCCGATTTCCCCGCCATGTTGGGGCCCGTAATAATGAGTATTTGCTGCGTGTCGTTATCGAGGTACACATCGTTGGGCACATAACTTTCGCCAACGGGCAGTTGCTTTTCGATTACCGGGTGACGGCCGGCTTTGATATCGAGCGCGGTGGACTCGTTAATTTCGGGCCTGCAGTATTTATTTTGCCGCGCTACCAACGCAAACGAAAGCAGCACATCCAGTACGGCCAAAGCTCTGGCATTTTGTTGAATCTGGGCAACGAAATCAGCGGCCTGCTGAACCAGCTCCTGAAAAAGTTTTTGTTCAATAATTACCAGCCTGTCTTCTGCATGAAGAATCTTCTCCTCATACACTTTCAACTCTTCGGTAATGTAGCGCTCGGCATTAACCAGGGTCTGCTTCCGTATCCAGTCGGCCGGCACTTTGTCTTTGTTGGCGTTACTTACTTCAAGATAATAACCAAAAACTTTGTTAAAGGAAATTTTTAGTGAATTGATTCCGGTGCGCTCAATTTCCCGCTGCTGAATCTGCAGCAGGTAATCCTTTCCGGAAAAAGCAATGCTGCGCAGTTCATCCAGTTCCGCATGAATTCCTTCTTTGATAATCCCGCCCTGATGCGTCAGTATGGGGGCATCTTCGCGAAGTTCACGCTCGATTTTTTCCAGAAGAAACTCGCACCGGTTAAGCTGATTGCCCAGTTTTTTCAACTCAGCCGAGGAGTGCTGTTCCAGCAAATTTTTTATAGGGCCGGTGCGCTGCAGCGATCGCTTCAATTGCAGCATTTCACGCGGGTTAATGCGGCCTGCCGCAACTTTTGAAATCAGCCTTTCCAGGTCAGCCACCTGTTTCAATTCTTCCGTTAACTGTTCGGCCAGTTCATACTGCCGGTGAAAAACATCAACCAGCCGTAACCGCTCTTCAACGGGGGCTTTCTCCTTCAGCGGCAGCACCAGCCATTTGCGCAACTGCCGCGAACCCATGGGGGTAACGGTTTGATCGAGTATCTGTATCAGCGGCACGCCATTTTCAAACGGTGAGGAAACCAGTTCGAGGTTGCGGATGGTAAACTTGTCGAGCCACACGTACTTATCTTCATCCAGGCGGGCAATTGAAGCAACGTGCTGTATTTCCTTATGTTCGGTAACTTCGAGGTAATGCAAAATGGCCCCGGCCGCAATAATGGCCTCGGGCAGGTCGTCAATTCCAAAACCTTTCAGCGTTGCCGTTTTAAACTGGCTGATGAGTTTTTCGTGCGCATAGTCAAAGGCATATACCCAGTCGTCAACCGAAAATGTGGCGTGCGTTTCCGAAAAATTCTTTTCGAAGAAATCGCGCTGGGCCTTGCTGAAAATGATTTCGGCAGGTGCAAAACTCTGGATGAGCTTCAGGATGTACCCTTCTGTTCCCTGAGCAGCATAAAACTCTCCGGTGCTGATGTCTAGAAAAGCAACTCCATACGCCTGTTTTCCCGCAAATACCGAAGCCAGAAAGTTATTCTGTTTCCTTTCGAGTACGTTATCGTTGAAGGATACCCCGGGGGTAACCAGTTCGGTAACTCCCCGCTTTACAATTCCCTTCACAAAACGTGGATCTTCCAGTTGATCGCAAATGGCTACGCGGTGGCCCGCACGCACCAGCTTAGGAAGATATGTATCCAGCGCATGATGCGGAAAGCCGGCCAATTCAATTTCTGATGCGGATCCGTTGCCGCGTTTGGTAAGTACTATTTCTAAAACCCTGGCTGTGGCAATGGCATCCTGGCCGAAGGTCTCGTAAAAATCGCCTACCCGAAACAACAGCAAAGCTCCCGGGTACTTTGCCTTGATGGCGTTGTACTGTTTCATCAATGGAGTCTCTACGGTTTGCTTAATGGCCATGGCAACAAATATAAAGATACGGTGATGCCTATTTGAAGAATCCGACTTTGGAATTATCCGTGTGTGTTGATTATCTTGTTGTACACCCCAAACCCCAATCCACATGACTGAACAAAAAACACCCGATCCGCCTCAGTTTGGAAAGCTGCTGGCCGCTTACAGCCCTAAAGTTGAACTGGTACTTTCAGCGCTGGCACTGGCCGCCTGGTTACTGGGTGCAGATCCCCAGGTAATGATGATCACCTTAACCGTGCTTGCAGGTTTCTACTTTCTCAGCGCCTTTATTATCGTGCAACTGGATGAAATCTATGGCCATGTGGCTGTTAAAGTTTCCGGTATTTCATCGGCCGTTTGTGTTTTCGCCTTATTATTCAAAATCCTTTCCCTTGAAGGATACAGACAAATGATGATGGTGGGCCTGCTTTCGGTAGTAGCTGCACTGGTAATTATGGTGGGCTTCTTTCTGAAATCGCAAAACAAAAACTACCTCCGGTTTATTATCCGGTCGCTTGCCTTAACAGGCATTTCGCTGTATGTATTTTCCCCCGAACTGAAAGAGCTTACTTTTTAATTCGTTTCAGGCGCATAACCGGCCATCGTTGGTGATGCGATCAGCAACTACTGGTCCGGAATGAGGAGTAGCATGTAATAGTTGCCCCGGATAGGTTACTCATTATTTTGAGTGCATTAAAGGAATAGACTATGCTCAAAAGACTACCGGATATTTGCCCGGGGAGTGGCGTGCTTATTTTTTTCTGGTACAGGCATTTTACTTCCCCGGTTGTTTTAGAAAAAACATCTGAGAATGGCCGCCAATGAGAAAGAGTTTACTGCCTTGATGCACGCAAACCGGGGCATCATTTTAAAAGTAATTCGGCTGTATGTGAGTCATCCGGAAGATCAGCAGGATTTATACCAGGAGATACACCTGCAGGCGTGGCGATCGTTTGCACGGTTTAACGGCCTATCCAAATTTTCAACGTGGCTGTATCGGGTTAGCCTGAACACCGTGTTGACCTTTAAACGAAGGCCTGTGCTGGTAAAACCCAGTGAGCACCTGGAGAAAGTTGCTGGAATACATGATCCGCATGACAGAACTGAAGAAAGTGAGGCCCTCCATCTTGCGATACGCGAACTCTCGGAGATTGACCGGATGATTATTACCCTGCACCTGGACGGATACGATAATGAAGAAGTCGCTGACATTTCGGGATTGACAAAAAATAATGTAGCAGTTAAACTACATCGCATAAAAGAATCACTTACAAAAAAATTAAAGTTGAATTGATTATGGACCTGAACAAGGCATGGAAAAAACTGGAAGAAGATCTGGAGAAACCTGCCAACTGGAATACCCCTGAGCATCCGGAGAAATCCGGCTCCAGGCATCCGGTAATCCGATTGAAGACAAACCTGGAGATAGCACTGGCATATACCGTTATCTTCCTGCTCATATTTGTGGTGTTAATGTTTCTTTTCGATCCCTGGCTGATAAAACTGTTTATAGCAATTATTATCAGCACTTATGTATTTTTTGCTTGGCACAACTATAGCATTTATCGCAACCTGAAATCGCAATGGCAACAGGCTCTTGAAGGCTCTTTAAAATCTGCCTTGCAAAATATCTACTCAGTTGTTCATACATCCATCCGCTTTCAGGAAAAAGCCGCCCTGTTTATCTATCCATTCAGTGCCATTGCCGGTTACATGATGGGACTCTCCTTACATCAGAACTTTGAAGAGGATATTCATAATACACGTATTGTGGTCATCATGTTTATCACTGCTGCAGTGCTTACCCCCCTTTGCTACTACCTGGCCAGATGGTTGTTCAGAATTTATTACGACAAATACTTGAATCAGCTCCAGTCCCTAATCCGTGAAATGGAAAAGCCCGAGAAAACCCAAATGCCTACTTTTGGGCAATGAAGAAGCTGAAGCTTGACGAGTTAGGCCGCCTTTCGGTTGATCAGTTCAAAGATGCCGAGAAACTGCCGGTGTGCATCGTACTGGACAACATCCGCTCCCTGCATAATGTAGGCTCCGTTTTTCGCACAGCCGATGCTTTTCGCATTCAAAAGATTTACCTCACCGGGATAACGGGCAAACCTCCGCATCGCGAAATTCACAAAACCGCACTGGGCGCTACCGAGTCAGTAAGCTGGGAGTACCTCGAAAAGCCCAAAGAAGCGGTAGCCCGTTTGAAAACGGAAGGATTTACCATCATCGTTGTTGAGCAGACCGATGCCAGTATGCCACTTCAAACTTTTGTTCCCCCGTCAAATCAAAACATCTGCCTGGTGTTTGGTAACGAGATTCATGGCGTTAGTGAGGAGGTAATTGCACTGGCCGACATAGCGCTGGAAATTCCGCAATCGGGCACCAAGCACTCGCTTAATGTTGCGGTGTGTGCCGGCATTGTGGTGTGGGAACTGGTTCGCAAACTGAAATTTGCGGGCGCAGGTTAGCCATACCATATTTGTACCATGTCCGACCGCTACAGCCAGCGCGGGGTTTCCGCCAGCAAGGAAGATGTTCACCAGGCCATCAGCAAACTGGATAAGGGCCTGTACCCGAAAGCATTCTGCAAAATTGTGGAAGACCACCTGGGTGGCCATCCGGAGTATTGTACCGTGATGCATGCCGATGGAGCAGGTACAAAATCCTCGCTGGCGTATATCTACTGGAAAGAAACGGGCGACCTCTCCGTATGGAAAGGCATTGCCCAGGATGCTATCATCATGAATGTAGATGATTTGTTGTGCGTAGGAGCAACGGATAATATTTTACTCTCCTCTACCATTGGCCGGAATAAAAATCGCATTCCCGGTGAGGTCATCGCCACCCTCATCAACGGAACTGAAGAAGTGCTGGAAATGCTCCGAAACTATGGGCTCAATATTCGCAGCACCGGTGGCGAAACTGCCGATGTAGGTGACCTGGTAAGAACTGTTATTGTTGACAGTACGGTAACCGCACGCATGAAACGCAGCGATGTAATCGACAACAGCCATATTAAAGCTGGCGATGTAATAGTCGGGTTGGCCTCGTTTGGTCAAGCCTCCTATGAAAACGAATACAACAGCGGCATAGGTAGCAACGGCCTCACCTCGGCACGTCATGATGTATTCGCTAAAGAATACGCCACCCGATATCCCGAGTCGTACGATAAAGACGTGCCGTCAGATTTGGTATATACCGGAAAATACAGCGTAACAGATAAACTTCCCGGTGTTCCGCTTAATGTGGGCAAACTGGTATTGGCACCCACGCGCACCTATGCCCCGGTTATGCTTGCCGTTTTTAAAGAACTGCGTGCGCACATTCATGGCCTGGTTCATTGCAGCGGTGGCGCACAAACCAAGGTGCTTCATTTTATCGACAACCTGCATGTGATAAAAGACCATCTTTTTGAAACACCTCCGCTTTTCGAAATAATTCAGGATTGCAGCGGTACCGAATGGAAGGAAATGTATAAAGTCTTCAACATGGGCCACCGCATGGAAGTGTACCTCAATGAAGGGTATGCTCAACGAGTAATTGACATCTCCAAAAGTTTTGGTGTTGATGCAAAGGTTATCGGACGGGTAGAAGATGCTAACCACCGGCAGGTAACCCTTAAAACACCTCACGGAACATTTACCTACTAACGTATCCCATCGCATGCAAAACTTCAAACACAAAGTTCCCATTCAACTTCGCTTTAAAGACATTGACAAGATGGGGCACGTGAACAACGCCAACTACTTAACCTTCATTGAACTGGCACGTGTAAAATATTTTGAGGATGTGGTGGGCACCGATAAAAAGTGGAGCCAGCAGGTGGGTATCATCCTGGCCCGCATTGAAATTGATTATAAAGCTCCCGTATTTTTACACGACACGGTTTTTGTGTACACACGCTGCTCGCGCATTGGCAACAAAAGCCTCACCCTCGAATGGCTTATTGTTCGTGAAATGAACGGACAGGAAGAAATTGTTGCTGACGGCATTGCCGTGCTGGTGTGTTATGATTATGCCCATGAGAAAACAATCCCCCTTCCGGACGAACAGCGCAAAGCCATTGAAGACTTTGAAAAATATTGATTATTGTGCTCGTTTTATCGCCAAAGTAGCGCGCGTATCAGCCCAATAGAAATTCATATTCACCAGGCTGTCATACGGTGCAAACGAAATTGTAAACTGTTCTATTTCCGGCAGGCCATTTTCAACAAGGGCAGGCACCCGCAGCACATCTTTCGATTCATCAAATACATCAGAGAAACCCTTTCCCCAATAGCCTAACTTGGAATTAAACGCCACAGTCCAGAATGTGCCTTCCGGAATAGTGTACAGGGAATAACGGCCCGCCTTTAGTGGCACGCCTTCAATTATCACATCGTGGCTAAAACTGATTTCCGTGGCTTCATTTGCACCGGTACGCCACTTTTTCCCATACGGCACAAGTGCCCGCTCTGCTTCGGTACCAAAAATAAGTCTTCCTTTTTTGTACGGCTGCGAATAGTTTACCTGAATCAGAAAGTCACTGTCTTTATATTCGGCTACCGCAGCCGGGCTGTGGTTTTTGGTGGTGAGCAAAACATAGCCAACGTAAGCGCCAACGATAAGAATAAGTATGCCAAAGCCAAGCAGAATTTTTTTAATCATGGGTTTACCATTTTCGTTAAAGATACACCTGTTCAGGCAGGAAAGTTCAACTCAAACCACTTCTGTTGCGAAGGAGCCCACTGCTCAGCAATCCTTTTTTGCGAAAGTTTTCGCTGGGCGTTTTTTATAGCTGAACTAATCATGCTATGCCCGAGAATTTCATTCTCCTCCACACCCAGTTTCTTCATCAACTCAACAATCCGTTCTCCGCCAAAGTGCATGAAAAGCGGTTCATCCAAAGAAGAAAGCACAGGCACTTCTTTCAGTTGCAGCCGTTTGAAAAAATCCTGCTCGGTTTGCTCCAGCGGGTAATGCTCAACCATTACCACCAGCTTGCCGCTGGTATGGCCGTAGTTCACATCGGTTGCCAGGAAAACGGGTGTTTCATCCCCCACCAGGCTTTTCAATTGCGCAGCGGTATCTTCAAACCAGGCCACAAACAGGCAATCCGGGTTGGCCTTGAGCATGGCCGCACAGGCATTCCATTTAGCCGGGCCGGAAAGCCATACCCGGTCAATTACTTTAACGCTGCCATCTTTTTTAAATAAACCAAACATGCCCGCAAGATACTGTGTTCCTGTAAACCGTGTTTGGCATACTGCACAAACTTTTTAGCTTTCCTTATTGTAAACCACCCGCTATGAAAAATCTGTTACTCCTCCTTTGTGTTGTATTCTTTGCCGAAGCCTCCGCGCAAAAGAAGAAAATCAACGACCAACCTGTAACTCAGCCACCCGCCCCCGGCATTTCTGCCAAGGTTAGCGGCATGAAACACTTTCCCGGCTTTTTTGATTTTTACTACGATGAAAAGCAGGATAAAATTTTTCTGGCCATCGATAAGTTCGAAACGGAATTCCTGTATGTGAATTCTTTGCCGGCCGGTATCGGCTCCAACGACATCGGCCTGGACCGCGGCCAACTGGGCGATGAGCGCATCGTAAAGTTTGATCGCAGAGGATCAAAAATTTTGATGGTACAACCCAACTACCGTTTCCGCGCGATCACCGATAATGTAGATGAGCAAAAAGCGGTAGAGCAGGCGTTTGCCCAATCGGTGTTGTGGGGCTTTACGGTAATGGCCGAAGAAGCCGGCAAGGTATTGGTAGACGCCACTGATTTTTACCTGCAGGATACACACGATGTTACCGGCCGCTTGCGCAGCATGCAACAGGGAAGCTTCACCCTGGATAAAACACGCTCGGCCTTTTACCTGCCACGCACCAAAAACTTTCCTCAAAATACCGAAGTGGAGGTAACGCTCACCTTCACCGGGCAGGCATCAGGCGGGTACATCCGCAGTGTAACGCCAACACCTAATGCGGTTACCGTTCGCCAGCATCACTCGTTTGTGCAATTGCCTGATGGGAACTACAAACCAAGAAAATTCGATCCGCGGGCCGGTTACTTTGGTACTTCCTTCTACGATTACGCCACACCTATACACGAGCCCATTGAAAAGCGGTTCATTAACCGTCACCGGCTGGAAAAGAAAAACCCTGCAGCCACCATCAGCGATCCGGTTAAGCCCATCGTGTACTACCTCGATCGCGGAACCCCTGAACCAATCCGCTCGGCCTTATTGGATGGGGCACGTTGGTGGAACCAGGCATTTGAGGCCATAGGCTACCGGAACGCCTTCATCGTTGAGATTTTGCCCGAAGATGCCGACCCCATGGATGTGCGTTATAACGTTATTCAATGGGTACACCGCTCCACCCGCGGCTGGTCGTATGGCGCTTCGGTAAGCGACCCACGCACCGGTGAAATCATCAAAGGCCATGTTTCACTGGGCTCGCTGCGTGTGCGCCAGGACTTTCTGATTGCCGAAGGATTGCTGGCTCCTTATGCCGATGGTAAAACTGTGCCCCCCGAAATGCAACAAATGGCTTTGGCTCGTCTTCGGCAGTTATCAGCACACGAGGTGGGTCACACCCTGGGCCTTGCCCACAGTTATGCTTCCTCTTCCGAAAACCTGGCCTCGGTAATGGATTATCCGCACCCGGTGGCCAATCTTGTTGACGGAAAGATTGATCTTTCAAAAGCATACGATAACAAAATCGGTGCGTGGGATAAAGTAACCATTGCCTACGGCTACCAGCATTTTCCGGATAATGTCAATGAAGAAGAAGAACTGGATAAAATTATTCAAGGCAGTTTGCGTGCAGGCCTCACCTTCCTTTCCGACCAGGATGCCCGGCCCGAGGGAAGCGCCCATCCGTTTGCACACCTGTGGGATAATGGGAACGATGCAACGGATGAATTAAACCGGGTGCTGCAGATTCGCTCGGTGGCATTAAAAAACTTTGGCGAAAAAAATATACGTGAGGGAACACCCTTGGCACTGCTCGAAGAAGCATTGGTTCCGATTTACTTCTTTCATCGCTACCAGGCCGAAGCAGCCTCAAAAATCATTGGCGGCCTAAATTACCGGTACACCCTGCGTGGCGATGGACAGCCAGCAACTGAAATGATTCCGGCCACACAGCAGCAGAAAGCGCTGGATGCTTTGCTGAATACAATCACATCACAATCCCTGGCCCTCCCGCCTGAACTGATTAAAAATATTCCTCCCCACCCGATTGGTTACCTACGTAGCCGCGAAGTGATCCGCTCGCGTACTGACCTTGCGTTTGATCCGCTGGCTTATGCCGAGAGCGCGGCCGACATGGTATTCAGGCTTATCTTCAACCCCCAACGGGCCACCCGGCTGGTACAGCACCATGCGCTGAACATGCAGCAGCCCTCACTGGAAAGTGTGATTGACAAAGTGCTTACCTCAACAGTTAAAGGCAACGGTTCTCCCGGTTACCATGGGCTGGTGCAGATGACCGTTAACTATGCGGCCGTGAACAACCTGATTGGTTTGTGTAGCGACAACAATGCCTCGGCACAGGCTCGTGCCATAGCCCTGCTCAAAATTGATCAACTGAAAAACTGGCTTGCTGAAAAATCGAAGTCAATTACCAACGAAAGCTGGAGGGCACATTATGCGTATTTAGTAAACACCATACAGGCATACCGCGAAAATCCCGGCAAATTTGAGAGTGAAAAATTACTACAGGCACCTCCCGGCCAGCCGATAGGTATGGATATGGAGCAGTGCAGCCGGGATAATTGATGGTGGCTGTCCAACAACTTGAAATCGGAGGACGACTTGTTAGTTCTGTTTCTTCCTTTTAAGGGCTTCCGCCAATTTGGCCTGTAGTTTCTTGGCGCGCGAGCCGCTTGCCGGCACAAAAATGTCGGTAAAGTTATTGAAGTCGGCATCCTGTTTCTCGAAGAACTGAACAACGTAAAACTCATCAGTCACAACCCAGGGATTGATATTAGCCAGCGTATAGGTAGCGGTTGATTCCTTCCGGTTTTCACCTCCGTCAATGCTCCCTTTAAACACCTTGAAGGAAACATTAACTTTTAAATTGTCAGAGGTTCCATCGTAATAGTTATATCCCAGTCCATATTTGCGATTCGGATAATTAGTGAGGTTGTTGGAGGGAAGAAATACGGCTTCGAAACCATTGCCAATCTGCGCGGAAAAATCAATAGCGATAAAGTCATCTGAACCTGGAGGGTCCTCAATCCATAAAAACAAGTCCATATCAACATTCCCGGGCTGGTTTCCGCTGGTTACCGGGTCCACATCCCATCGTAACTCCACCCGTAACCCGGGATTGGCCGCTTCGTCTTTGTCGGTTATCGTAATGGTGTGAACACGTTTACTGCCCACAGTAGCTCTGCCATCAAAATCGGTAATCTCAACGATAATGGTTTCGTTGGGGTCGTATATAAAATCATCAGGTACCGTAAACGTAATTTCCTTGGAATCCATCGTGTAAGTATAATCCGTGCCTTCGGTGGCCGTTCCACTCAGTTCGATTACCGGTGTAACTCCGCTCGGCAACGTTGTGCTGAATTGTACTTTAACCGTGCTGCCCTCGGTAACCGTTGAGGTTTCGGTTTTAAAGCCGATGGTTGGTGTTTCATCGTCATTACAACCCGCTACAAACAATACGGAAACTACTGCTGCAATGGCCCCCGTTATTAAAAACACGTTCTTCCTCATAATTCCCTGATTTTTCCTGCAGATGAACGTTCAATATACGCCAAAAAACCAATCTGTAAAAAGCATCTGTGCACTCATAAAAAAATCGTTTGCGTGCGTAGCTGCTTTGGTTAAGTTTATTAAAAATTTTTACCACCATGCAAAAATGCATTTGCACCACTTTTCTGTTGCTGCTTGCGGCCGGAGCATATGCTCAAAAGCAAAAGGCACCGCAGCCTGTTATAAAAATGCCGCTAGGTCACGAGGTTTATGATAGCTGGAAAGAAATTACCTACCGCGCACTAACACCCGATGGCACGTTTGCCATTTATACCGTCAACCCGCAGGATGGCGATGGCAAAATCGTTTTCCATGCGTTGAAAACGAATACCCAGGATTCGGTAAAACGCGCTTCCGATATTTCCATCACCTGGGACGGCCGCCAAGCCGTATTTAAAATCAAGCCGCAAAAAGAGCTGGTAAAAAATCTGCGCAGGCAGAAGAAGAAAAAAGAAGATCTCCCCAAGGATTCGCTCGGTATTTTTTCATTTAGCAACAGAAAGACTGAAAAAATTCCGGATGTAAAGTCGTTTAAAGTGCCGCAAAAAGCAGGCGGCTGGCTGGCCTATCAACTCGAAGCGCCAAAAGAAAGTAAACCGGCTACGTTACCAAAATCTGATACAGCACGGAAAAATGAAAAACCAAAACGAGCTAAAAAGAATACCGATGACAACGGCTATACGCTGGTGCTGCGAAACCTGAACACCAACACGGAAACACGATTTGGTTTTGTTAAGGATTACACTTTTGCCAAATACGGCCAGGGCTTACTGTTTCATTCCACCGGCAATGACTCTACGCTGAAAGCGGGTGTGTATTGGTACGACCTGCAGGCCAATCAGCTTAATCAATTGCTCGAAACAAAAAGCAAATACAAAGTAAAGGGATTGTCCATCAGCGATGACGGAACACAAACGGCTTTTCTGGTGGATACCGACACCACCAAAGCGTTAATCCGTTACTACAAACTGTACCACTGGAAAAAAGGAAATTCTTCCGCCTCCTTGCTTGCCGATGAAAAAACATCGGGTGTTCCCTCTGCGTGGATTGTAAATGAAAACTACATCCCCCAGTTTTCAAAAGACGGCTCCAAACTGTTTTTAGGAATTTCTCCTAAACCGGTTTTGCAAGACACAACCTTACTGAGCGAAGAAATTGTACAGGTTGAAGTATGGACGTGGAAAGACGACTACATCTACCCGCAGCAAAACCGCAGGCTCGAAGAAGACAAGAGGCGATCGTATGCTTCGGTAATTCATTTGGGCAAACCGAGCCGCATTGTTCAACTGGCCAGAGAAAAAATGCCTTCCATCGAAACCGGTGCTGAGGGAAATGCAGGCGTTGCCCTGGCACAAAACGAAACCCCCTACCTGGTTATGCGCACCTGGGACACCAACGTATACAAAGACCTGACGCTGGTAGATGTACATGACGGCACCACACAAATCATTCAGCAAAAAGTAAAAGGCAACGCGCGCCTATCCCCCGGGGCCGGTTATGTGGTTTGGTTCAGCAGTCCCGATACAGCCTGGTTTAGTTATTCACTTGCCACCAAACAAACCGTAAAACTCAATGACGGCATGAAGGTGAAATTTGCCGAAGAAGATGACGATCACCCTGATTACCCTTCCTCGTACGGCCTGGCCGGCTTTACCGCCAACGATGCCGCACTGTTAGTTTATGATCGGTACGACATCTGGATGTTCGATCCGCAAAACAGGAAAGACCCGGTTAACCTCACCAAAACCGGAAGGCAGGAGAAAACCCGTTTCCGCTACCTGCGTCTTGATCCGGAAGAACGTTTTATTGACCCCGAAAAAGAACTTTACCTGAGTGCGTTTAATGAAACCACCAAGCAATCGGGTTTTTACAAACTCTCACTCAAAGACGGCAAACTCACCAAACTGGTTATGGGCGATTATCGTTTTGGTAATCTGATAAAAGCACGCGAAGCAAATACGTTTGCCTTTACCCGCGAAAGTTTCCGCGAATTCCCGGATGTGTGGACTACCGATGCAACCTTTGCCTCGCCCCGTAAACTTTCTGCTGCCAATCCACAGATGAGCAGGTATTACTGGGGCACCGTTGAACGTGTGCAATGGACTTCTGCCGATAATATTCCGCTCGAAGGGTTACTGTACAAGCCCGAAGGCTTTGACCCGAAAAAGAAATACCCGATGATCGTTTACTTCTACGAAAAAAATGCAGACAATCTTCACCAGCATTGGGCACCTGCGCCCATTCGGTCGTTTATTAATTACTCGTTATATACAAGCAACGGGTACCTAATTTTCGTGCCGGATGTAGTCTATAAAATCGGCTATCCTGGTGAAAGCGCCCTCAACTGCATTATGCCAGGCGTAACTGCGCTTATCGCCAAAGGGTTTGTAGATGAAAAGCGTATCGGCATACAGGGCCACAGCTGGGGCGGTTACCAGATTGCCTACATGATTACCCGCACCAACCTGTTTCGCGCAGCCGAAGCGGGCGCCCCGGTGGCGAACATGATCAGCGCCTATGGTGGCGTGCGCTGGGAAAGCGGCCTGAGCCGGATGTTCCAGTATGAAAAATCGCAAAGCCGCCTTGGCGGCACGTTGTGGGAAAAGCCCATGTTATACATTGAAAACTCGCCCATCTTTTTTGCCGATAAGGTGCAAACACCTTTGCTGATGATGCACAACGATGCCGATGGCGCGGTGCCCTGGTACCAGGGCATTGAATACTTCATGGCCTTGCGCAGGCTGGGCAAACCGGTATGGATGCTGAATTACAACGGCCAGGGGCACGGCTTAACCCAGCGCCAGGATCGCACCGACTTTGCCAAACGGATGATGCAGTTCTTCGATCATTACCTGAAAGACGCGCCCATGCCCGCCTGGATGAGCAGAGGTGTGCCCGCTATTGAAAAAGGAATTAAACAGGGGATGGACTAAACTAACGCAGGAGAATATTGTTTAAGTAAAAGGTGTTTGAATAATAGTTGATGAATATTGATTTTTGAATGTTGAACTTTTAACGAATTGATATGGCACAAACCAAACTTGGCGAAAACGTAGTCAATACCATCGGCAACTTACCCGCTGTAGGTTCAATCGCACCGGCATTTGCGTTAACCGGCAACGATATGAAAGACGTAACCTTAAACCAGTTTGCCGGAAAAAATGTAGTGCTCAATATTTTTCCGAGCATAGATACCGGGGTGTGCGCCACCTCCGTGCGCGAGTTCAATAAGCGCGCAGCTTCGCTTACCGATACTACCGTACTCTGTGTTTCGAAAGATTTACCGTTTGCCATGAAGCGCTTTTGCGGAGCAGAGGGCATCAGCAACGTGATTACGGCTACAGATTTCCGCAACCGCGGATTTTCAAAAGACTACGGTGTGGAACTTATTGATGGCAACTTTGCCGGCCTGTGCGCCCGTGCCGTAGTGGTTATTGATAAGCAGGGCAAAATAAAATACACGGAACTGGTGCCAGCCATTGGCCAGGAACCGAATTACGATGCTGCTTTAGCCTCAATTTAATTCGACACCTCACTGTTCTTCCCCTCAAGGGTAATAAAGGGAGTATTACTGCCCTACTATAAACACCGCATTACTGAACAGCATTTTGCCGTTTTCCCAGAAATTGCGGAAGAGTGGATCATCCACAAAGTACACTACCGTGCCACGTCCTTTATCTTCAACACCAAGCACAATGGAGTTATCAAGCTTTGCATTGATTTTATAACCCGCATAACCTTGTATGGGCTTTGCTTTTCCCCTGATGACGCCCACATTCCAGCCGCCCTGCAGGTAGCTGAAGTACAGTTCGTTGGTTTTAAGGGTGTAATAGGTGTTGCCTAATCCAAAGGCCAGCGGGTGCGATTTATCCAGCGCTATTTTATAGATAGCACCGGAAATCAATTTTGAAATACCCTTACGCTCGGCTTCTTCATACGTGAGCAGCGCATCCTTTGCCTGCTCGTCTTTATCTTTTTTCTCAGCTTCTTTCCTGGCATCTTCGCTGGGGTACCGCTTCAGGGCAAAGCCGTTTTTATCGGCAAACGAGTTGAGTGCCCCCGATATCAGGATAAGCCTTCCTCCACCGTAAACCCAATCCGTAACTCTCTTCAATGCTTCATCATCAAACAGTGAGTAGCGTCCTTCCGGAACAACCAATACATCGTAATTTTTCAAATCAACTGAACGGAAGTATTCCGTACCGATTTGGGTTAGCGGAAATTTTATTTCTTGCTCAAAGAAATGCCAGATGGCCCCTGCCGAAAGGGATGAAACCTGCTCGCCTGCCAGCACGGCCACCCGCGGTGGCTTAAGGTAATTCACCGAACCGGATCCAAAATCACTGCCGGTCTCCACAAAACCGGTTGTAGCTGCCAGGTATTTGCGGTTGTACTCTTTCGCCAGGTTTTGTACCAGGTTATCCAGGTCGGCAACCTGTTCGTTGTTTTTGCGGGTAACAATCAGCGCACCGGCATCAAAACTTTCGCCATTCACCTTAAAAGCCGAAAGCGATGAGCGAACCTTAACACCCTTTTTCATCAGGGCACATAAAAATTCCACATCGGCTACGCTGGCGTAATTAAATACATACGCATAGGGTTTGCCTTCAACGGGTTTGTTGTTCGCCACCCCGTACTGATAGGGCTTTCCCGGATTGATCCGTTCGTTCAGCGCATATCCCTTCAGGCCATAAGCGTAAAACAAATTCCAGGCGGTAATATCGTAGGTTACCGAATCGGGCAGTTTGGATACCGGCTCAAAAAGCGTTGTTATCAAACGCGATTTTGGCTGGTATATGTTTATTACCAGATCTTCTGTGGTAAGATTAAAACTCTGCGTGGCTTGCGTGCTGTAATCATAACCCCGTGCCGGCTTACCCGTTACCGGATGGCCGTAGCGGATCAGGTGCGCATCGAGCAGAGCTGTAAGCCGCTTTATTTTATCGGGATGGTTGTCGGCTTTGATCACATACGTTTTGTAAGGCGATGGCGGATTATTGAGGTTCTCGCGGAAATATTTTTCAAACTCCTCCACCACGCGGTTGGAGTTCATGGCGGTAATCTCCACGGTTGAAAGGCCTGTTGTGTGGTGGTGCGTCAGCCGGTCTTTAAGGGTAAGCGGGTCGCCCTCGCGCGTGCGGATGGCCAGCCCGGCCGAGCCTCCACCGGCCTGCTCATAGGTCATCCCGATGGCGCCATTGTAGGTGGGGTAGGTATCACCATAGCTTGGGTAATACAAATCGAAACGCTCTTTGGTGAAGTACAACCAGCCCTGCGCATCGAAATACTTCGCATGGTTTTTACCAATCATCACCTGGAACTCGCGCTGCCAGGGGGTAATCACTTCGTGGTAAGGCTCGGCAGCCGGAGCAAAGTAATACGGACTGTCATAGCCTTGTTCGTGGAAGTCAACATGCACGTGGGGCATCCACTGGTTGTAGATTTTTATGCGCTGCTGCGATTCCATCTGCGTAAGCCAGGCCCAGTCGCGGTTCAGGTCAAACCAGTAATGATTGCTTCTGCCTCCCGGCCAGGGTTCGCGGTGTTCTTTGGCTTCCGGATGCGGATTGACAATACGGTTTCCGTATTGATTGTAGAAATTCGCATAGCGATCACGGCCATCGGGGTTGATGCACGGATCCATAATCACCACTGTATTTTTCAACCACTCTTTGGATTTAGCATTGTTCGGATCGGCCAGTTCATAGAGTGTTTGCATGGCTGCTTCCATGGAATTGGCCTCATTGCCGTGCACGTTGTAGCTAAGCCATACAATGGAAATTTTAGTTGAGGGATTGCCTTCGGCCATACCGGCACGCCTGAGGTTATCCTGCCGGATTTGCTCCAGCCGGGCATAATTTTCAGGCGAAGCGATGACCACATACACCAGCGGCCGATGTTCATACGTTTCACCATACTGGTGAAACTCAACGTTGGGCAGTGCAGCGGCCACATGCTGAAAATACTCCACTACGCGGTGGTGGCGTGTAAACCGTTCGCCAAGTTCATACCCAAGAAACTCTTTTGGGCTTAGCAGGTTTTGCTGGGCAAAAGAACTTACGCATACCAGCAGAAAGCAAGTTATCGACAGGAGATTTCTCATAATGAAATTTTTCTGAACAAGTATAGAAAAGATTGTACGCAAAGTTATGTTATGCCTTTACTTCTTATTCAAGAGGCGCATAAGCTGGGGCCGGTGGTGACGGATATGCTCCCCGAAAAATACCAGTGCCTGGCGGACATCGAGCCGGCCGGCAGCGGGGTGTTTGTATATGAGTTTGCGAACATGCGCACCGGTAATGCCTTCAAGAAAATGCTTTAATTCTAAGCGCGACTTTTCCCAGGCAGCAAATAATTCCTGCCTGCCCATGGCGGGAGGGGTATGATCAACCACCACTTTAGGTGCTTTGAACTTCAACATCGGCAGGCGCTGCGAAATAATCAGAACAATCATCTTTACAGCTTCAGGCAGGCCCGAGTTACCCGCCTGTTCAATGCCTTGTGCTTTTTTCTTCAGATACCCCAGCGAAAGATTTTCGGATGTTACCAGGTGGGTAAATACCTGGGCTATTGACCATTTGCCGGGCCGTGGTGAGAAATTCCAGTCATCATCCGAAACAGAAGAAAACTGATGTTCAAAATGCTTACGCTCGGTTTCAAGTTTCTGAAAGAGACGTTCCACGTGCTGATTCATAACGGATTGGGAAAAGTGGTCTAAAATGAAATTAATTCTCGGATTTTACCGAATCGCTGGTTAATTTTATTCATTAACTAAACCCTAAACATTATGGAAGAATATCAAAGCTATGATGGCATGGAGCAGGGCATTATGGCCGCAATGGGTGCATTTGCCTTTATCTACTTTGCCATTTTCGTGCTGATCATCGT
This sequence comes from Cyclobacteriaceae bacterium, assembly GCA_046294915.1. Taxonomy (GTDB): domain Bacteria; phylum Bacteroidota; class Bacteroidia; order Cytophagales; family Cyclobacteriaceae; genus UBA2336. The sequence goes on from JBKBOE010000008.1 coordinate 26,350, forward strand.
CAGCATGTGGAAAATTTTTACGAAGGCCGGAAAGCCCGGCTGGGCAGCAATTATCCCCATCTACAACCTGATTGTATTGTTGGAGATTGTAGGTAAACCCATATGGTGGATTATCCTGCTGATTATTCCTTTTGTAAACTTTTTTGTGTTAATCTACCTGAGTCACCTGCTGGCCAAAGCGTTTGGTAAAGACATTGTGATGACCATTCTGCTAATCATTCTTCCGTTTGTCGGCTACCCGATGCTTGCCTTTGGCGATGCCAAATATGGTGGACCACCAAAAGATTAATTTTTCGAACTAGTTTAATCATCCTGTCACCTTCCGTGGCAGGATGTTTTTTTCTTCACCATAAAAACTTCAGTCTTCCGGCCAGCACATCAATTTTCACCGGAAGGGTTCCCACCAGTTCGCCATCGGCCTCAATGGGCAGCTTCTTCGAAGCAGTAATCGTTACGCTATTGGCTTCGCGGTATTCAATCTCATCGTGAATGGCCCGCTTGCCGCTGCGCAGCCTTCCGTTTTGAATAATAAAATCCAGCACCGAAACCTTGCCGGCAATAAAGCACGAAAATGTGCCATCATCCACCCGGGCATCAGGAGCAATGCCAAGACCGTTACCGAAAAATCTGCCATTGGCTATTGCTGCGGAACGCATGGGTCCGCTCCAATTCCACAAAGGGGTTTGCAGGATAATTTCTTGAGGCCGGTAGGTAAAAAAGGTTCTGATAATGGCTGCATAATATGCTGCCTCCGATCCGAATGCCCTTCCGCTGGCCAGCACATGCTGTACTACCTCGGGGCCCATGCCCACATCGGCAATGTTTATGAAGTAACATACCGGTATGCCTTCTTCACCGGTAAATGTTATTCTTCCAACATCCACCGGCTTTGGTTTATTGGCAAGCAAAAGATCCCTGATCAGGGAAGCTACCGGCTTGATGTTGACCGTACGCGCAAAATCATTTCCTGAACCCAGGGGTATCAGGCCAAGTGCCGGAAGCCTTGAACTGCTTTCGTTTCCGGTGAGCATGCCATTCACCACCTGATTCAGCGTGCCATCGCCTCCTGCAGCAAGGATTACTTCGTAGTGTTTTTCAACTGCCTTTGAAGTCAAAGCTATAGCATCGTGTTTTGTTCGGGTTTCATAAATGTGTACATCGGTAATCTGTTGAAGTGCCGGAAGCAGTTTGGTAAAGAAAAGTTTCTTTTTCAGGGAAATTCCGTTCAGGATTACGGCAACGCTTTTTACAGCTTCCATTTCCTTCCCTACCGGGGATTAGGCGTAGTGTGCGATGAGGAAGGCAACCCCATTTATTTACAATTCTTCTTAATAGCCGCTTTTGCTTCTACCGAACCCAACCCCTCGGCCGTTTTAAAATCCAGGCAGGCATCGTACTTGTTACCCATCTGCAGTTTTACCAGTCCGCGCTGGTAAAAGGTTTCCGGGTCGGTGGGGTATAATTCAATAGAAGAGGAGTAATCCTCAACGGCACCGGCAAGGTCGCCCTTTTCCGTGCGACTGAGCGCACGGTTGTCGTAATACACCGGGTTGGTCGGGTCTAATTCGATGGCACGGGTATAATCTTTTATTGCGCCATCATGGTCATCGCTGTTAAATTTTATAACGCCACGCAGGTTGAGTGTTTCCGGATCGTCCGGGTTCAGTTCAATGGCTTTGTTGTAATCCTCCAGCGCCCCTTTGTAATCTTCTTTGGCGCTGCGGGCCAGCGCGCGGTTTTCGTACTTCAGCGGATCTTTGGGATCGAGTTTAATGGCCTGATCGTAATCGGCAATGGCACGATCAAAATTGCTCAGGTTATAGAAGGCTACGCCCCGGTAGTTATACAGGCTGGCATCGGTTTTATCCAGTTCAATGGCTTTGTTGTAATCATCAACGGCACTAACATACTCGCCCAACTCAGCTTTCACCACGCCCCGGTTAAAATACTTGTCGGCATCGGGCGGGCCAAGTTCCAGTGCTTTCGAAAAATCAAAATACGCGCCCTGCAAGTCTTCTATATTGTATTTGGCAAAACCCCGGTTGGTGTAGGCTTCGGTTAGTTTTGGATTGAACCGGATTGCCTTATCAAAATCGGTTATGGCTCCTTCGTTATCGTTCAATGCCATCTTTGCCTCACCCCGTTTGTTCAGCGCTTCGGCAAAGGTGGAGTCAACTTCCAACGCAAAAGTGAAATCGCTGATGGCCCCGTAGAAATCATTCAGTCCCATTCGGGCTTCACCACGCAGCATTAAAGCCTGTTTGTTTTTTGGATTCGCATCAATCACTTTTGACAGGTCAGCTTTCGCACCTTTAAAATCCTGTGCCTGAATTTTCTTCCGGGCACCTTCCACATCCTGGGCGTTTCCACTTGAGATCATTAAAATCATGCAGGTCAGTAAAGGCAGCAATACTTTCATCGCCAATGGATTTTTAAGTGCAGCCAAGTTATTAAAATTTGATGGGTTTGAATATTCACACCCAATTAACGCCATTTAAACCACCTATTGACAATTGTTGGTTTCGGACAGAACCCTATCTGCTAACCGTTCGTAATTTAGGGGCAACGTTTACCGTTCTATATGAGCAACCGCAGTGTTATCACGGCCAGTTTCTTAAGCTTACTATTTTCTGCTTTTGGCCAGCAAAAAGAAGAATTAAAAATGGATTTTGAGGCGTATGATCCGCCCTCGACCCTGGTGGTAGATGAACATAAGGTGACCCGCGCAAAATTTCCGTTCATCGACATTCACAATCATCAGGGCGATATGACTTCCCCCGGCAACCTGAATACACTCATTGCCGAAATGGACAAACTCAACATGGCGGTAATGGTGAACCTGAGTGGTCGCGGGTTCCGCAGAAGCGGTGATCACCTGGAAAAATCCATCGAGACAATCCGTCAGCACCATCCCAAGCGGTTCATTCTGTTTACCAATGTTGACTTCAGCGATATGGATAATCCCGAATGGCAATCGCGCACCCTGAAACAACTGGAAGCCGATGTGAAGCGTGGCGCCATGGGATTGAAGATTTACAAAAGCCTGGGCATGAGCAACCGCGACAGCCAGGGTAACCGCATACGTGTTGACGATCCGCGCATTGACCCCATTTGGGCAAAGTGCGGTGAACTTAAAATTCCTGTACTCATCCATACAGCCGACCCGAAATCATTTTGGGATCCGATGGATGAGAAAAACGAGCGCTGGCTGGAATTAAAAACAGTTCCATCGCGGAAACGCAGCGAAACCGATCCGGCACCGTGGGAACAATTGATACAGGAGCAGCACAACGTTTTTAAAAAACATCCCAAAACCATCTTCATCAATGCCCACATGGGCTGGTACCCAAACGACTTAAAAAAACTGGGCGAACTTATGGAGGCCATGCCCAACATGTATGTAGAAATCGGGGCCGTTATAGCCGAACTGGGCAGGCAACCGCGCACCGCCCGCGACTTCATCATCAAATATCAGGACCGCGTGCTGTTCGGTAAAGACTCATGGGTGCCGGAAGAATACACCACTTATTTCCGGGTATTGGAAACAGCTGATGAGTATTTTCCCTATCACAAGCGCTACCATGCCTTCTGGCGGATGTACGGTATGGAGCTGCCCGATGAGGTGCTTAAAAAGGTTTACTATAAAAATGCCCTGAAGCTGATTCCATCCATTGACCCCAAAATGTTTCCGAATTAAGGTTACTAACAGGCACTTAGCCCTATTCACCTGCCTAAAAACTTGAAATAAAAGGTTTGGTGAAATTTTGTTAGCTTTACTTAATCAAACACCCGCAATGAAAAAACTTTTATTCTGGCTGCTTTTTCCGGCCCTGGTCATGTCGTGCCAGGTACAGGATGCCGAAGAACTTGTTGCAAGGGATGACGAAGACCTGTGGGAAGCGTATGACCCCAACTCAGCCGCACGCTTCAAAGCCCCTAAAGGCGACAATGGTCCGCTTACCTTACCTCCCGATGTTAAGCCTTGCACCGAGCCGGCTGTTTATGATCTGTTTGCCAGTCGCGATAAGGATGTTGGCAGCGTTACCATCAGCAATGACGACACGAACCTGTACGTTACCTACTTTACGGTAAAAAACCTTCAGAAACTGCATTTGTGGATTGGCAATGACTTAAGGGATATTCCCCGAAACCCGGGTGGCAACCCCATCATCGGTCATTTCTTTTATAAGGCCAACGCCAAAGATGCCCGTACCTATACATTTGCGATTCCACTGGCCGATCTGGCAAAGAAAAAAATTGATTGCGGCAAAAACATTTTGTTAGTGGCGCATGCTGAAGTAAATGGCGAATCGGCCTTTGGTGGTGATTTCCCGATACCCTGCTTTAACCGCTGGGCTTTCTTTATGAAATACCAAATTGTTTGCTGCAGCCCGCCTGAACCACCGGTGAGTGATGATGAAACCGCCTTTGCCAAAGGCAACTGGGTTTTTGTACAGGGTGGTTGCAACGAATTTAACCCTGAATGCCTGCCCGGACTGAACATTTCCAACCGCTGGGGCTGGGCCATAAATGTGGATGAGCCTCTTGAATTTGCGTTTGATATTTATGCCGGTGCTGCCAATAACGATATTACTAGAGGAACAAAAGTTGGAAGACTGGCTGTGGAGTATGCAACGGTGATGATTAATGGTGTCCCGACTGCCATGGGCACCATTACCTACCTGATTGATACTGGCTGGACGATGAGGGAGTTGCACATTTACGCTGCCGATAACCGGCCAACCACGGCCGCACCCGGTCAGTACGGGCATACGGTAAAATTCCCTGGCGGTTCAACCTTTTACCAGTACACCATTAATTTTACCGACCCCGATGAGGCTAATGACGGAGTATGGTTTATAGCGCATGCCGTAGTCAATCCAACCACGGGCTTGTAACATCTTAAGCTGCCATGAAATTTTAAAAGCCGCGTCACCCGCGGCTTTTTTGTTGCAAATTGCACAATAAACTCTGCCACATGAATCCCGACCAACTCAATTCACTGGTTCATGCCCGATGCTCGGTGTTTCCCAAAGACTATTCCGGTGTCGAGGTAACTGACCGTATCGTACAGCAACTGTTAGAAAATGCCAACTGCGCACCAACCCATAAACTTACCGAGCCCTGGCGATTTATTGTTTACTCGGGAAACGGTCGTAAAAAGCTGGGCGAGTTGCAGGCATCGGTATATAAAGCTGTAACGCAGGCCAATGGCAGTTTTAAAGAAGAGCGCTATCAGAACCTGCTCAACAAACCGTTAGAGTCTTCCCATGTTATTCTGGTGTACATGAAGCGTGACGGGAAAAAATCTGTTCCTGAAATTGAAGAGGCAGGGGCTGTATTTTGTGCCATTCAAAACATGTATTTAACAGCTACCGCATACGGAATTGGTTGTTACCTGAGCACGGGTGGAATTACTTACTTTGAAGAGGCCAAAAAAGTTTTTGGCCTTTCATCGGAAGACCGCATCATCGGCTTTTTTCATATCGGAGCGTTAAAGGAAAATCCCCGTCCCAGAAAACGCAATCCCGTAAACGAGAAAACAATCTGGGTGAAAGAATAAAAACCTCAAATGCGCGTGATTACTGCGCAGTTTTAATCACCTTTTCCAACGGAATGGCATTGGCCAACTGTGTTGCCTCCGCTTCGGTGGTTATCCCATTGCAGTTTAAGGTGAGCATAGAATTGCCAAATGGCGTTTGTATATCGTAGCCAACGGTCTGCCCGTTTTCATTGGTACGCCTGGTCAACAGGGTTTTATATCCTTGTACCTTAATTACCTTTTGGGTACCGTCACTGCTGTTCATGATCATGGGCATCGACAAGATGGCGTTTACTCCAGCCATTAAGGGTGAATCGCTGATGATATCAAGCGTTACATTTTTTCCATCGGACTTACCATACGTGCGATGAACGTACAATCCGCCTATTAACGTTCCGGAAGTTCCCGTAACATTATCTTCCTTTGCATTATAGGCCATGCCGCCCAGTGTTGTGGGCAATACCTTCATAATTTCCTTACCAATGGCAATATCAATTTCACGCAGGGCATTTTCCAGGTTAAAGCGGGCATCTTCCAGGTTACCCGAATTGTAGGATGATTTTGCGCTGGCAATGCTTTTCTCAAACTCCTGAGCCGAAACATTAAGCCCAGTAAGAAATACAATGGTATAGATAATGAACTTGTTCATAAGCTACTTTTATTTTTCTCCGAGTTTGTTTTTGATTCCGTCAATATCAAAAGCGTTGGCGGCATTCATCATATCCTGCTCGGTGGCAAAGTTTATTCCCTGCCACACAATTAACGAAGATTGACCAATCGGAACGCTTAGTTTATATCCGGAGCCTTCACTGTATTCAATAACGGCTTTATATCCCTTCACTTTCGTTTGTTTCCAGTTTTGTTGCCCGCCTGATGATTGCTGTGCATAGCCCCCTGCCAGGTAAGCATTAACAGCCGACATCCATGCCGAATTGTTGGCAATATCAACCGATAGTTGCTTGTTACCCGATGAGTATTCGCGGTGAATAGTAAGGCCCACCCAGCCGTAGCCCATGCTGGTTACTTTATCCGATTCAGCTTCTTTTTTCAACCCCACCACGCTTTCGGGCAGCGAAGCGAGTACTTTCTGACCGATTTCCATCTCAACACCCAACATAGCTTGCCGTACCGCATACCGTGCATCTGAATAATTGCCGGCTTTAAAAGAAGACTCTGCTTCGGTAATGTTCTGCTTTACATCCGGAGGAGTGATTACCAAACCGCCTCCGCTGGTATTGGCCGGGTTACCCGATTGATTACCGGGCTGATTGCCCTGGTTGTTTTGGTTTCCGGCATTCGGATCGATCTTTTTTTCAATGGCTTTTTCAGTTACCTGAGCAGCTTTCTGTTTCAGTTTGTTTACTATTCCCTGAGCGGAACCATGCCATGAAACACCCAGACAAAATACACCGGCAAAAATCAGTTTTATTCTCATAGGGATGCTTTTTTCTTTTGAGACATTAAAGATAGCAAAATCGGAAGGGTATTTTTAAAGTACAAAATGAAAAATCTGGCCCGTTATTTCGGCCCAATCTCGTTAAAGAGGATATCTATTTTAGTGTAGTATAGAGTAGTCTTTCCCTCAAAGCCAGAGTCCGTTCCGATAAGAACCCAGGCATCACCGGTATGGTCTGAAGTAAACCGGAACGGTGAACCCGAATCATTGTTTCTGAAAAGTGCAGTATACTGAGTGGTGTTGGGAGCAACCCCGATATGACCCAGGTTTATTACGTCCTCGCCTGGTTCCAGCTGATTCCCTTTGTCCACATTCATCCGATAAATCGAATCACCATCCAGTATTTTCAGCGGTTCCGCAAGGGTTACTCCTGCTTTTAGTATAACGCTCTCGCCCGGAGCTCCGCCAATGCCAACGGCACCGGTTGGCGCATTGGATACCAGCCGGATATTAAACAACACGTTGTACTGGGTATTAGGTCTGAGGCCCGAAATTTTTTTCTTGACAAACATGAACAAGTCATCGCTCTGATTATTGCCGGAAAGCATCAAAGCTTTGAGCGTTCCTTTATTATTAAGATTAGGCGGGAGCGTATCATGTTTAAAAATCAGTTCGTATGCTACCGAATCCCCCTCAGGATAATCGGCAAAGTCGCCCGTCCAGCCCTGATTTACGTTAGAGAAATCATAGGATAATGAAAATACAGCGGGTAAACTTTCATTGTTTGGAATGCACGATGAAGCCAAAACAAAAACCAAAAAAACCCTCACCCCTTTTCTGACCATACCCAAAAATAACGTTTCCTTCAACGCCTTAGACACTTTTATTCACCGAAACGTTGTATTGTGTTTTATTGACTTTACGTATCTTCGCCTATGCGCTATCTTGTACTGGCTGCAGTTGCTTTGCTGACAGCCTCATGTGTTGAAATTTCTTACAAAGAACCACAGCCCAAAGGGAAAAAGTCGCTGGTAAAGGTACCAAAGAGTCTGTTGGGCAGGTATCACCTTAGCGAAAACGGGGTTATGCTGGACGATGTTATAGTGATTTTTGAAAACGGGTATCGCCTGGAACCAAAAGATAGTCTAGAAAAAGTGGAAGAATTCATCCTAAGCGACAGCTTAGTGCTCAAGCAATACAAAGGGTACTTTTTTGTAAACAACCGGGCCACCTATAACTGGCACATGCGCGTACTCAAACGAAAGAAGAACGGAGAATTGGCATTGCTTGAAATGGATAATGTTCCGGAAGATGAGGAGAGCAGGAAGCAATTTATTGATCGTTTGCAAGCGGAAATCCCCGTTATTCAAACCGAGTTGAATGGAAGCAAGCAATATGTTATTGATCCAACGCCAGCCAAACTGATCGATCTGATCCGGAAGGGATTTTTCAAAGAAAAAATGGTTTTAGTCAAATCGAACTAACCCGGGCTGTGGTATCTCATTAACGGGCTGATTTACCGGCTTGTATTCCGAGCACAATGTGCTTGGTAGCCATCTTAATACTCCATACTCCAGCTACCTCTAATACACTATCGGGTCTGTACCGCGTTACGGGCAAGGTATATAGCAAGCTATCGGATCCCACACGTTGCACATTATCGGCTAATGCAGTGCCCGAACTTGCAGCAGCCAGGTATGCTTCTATAACTTGCCGTTCAATCTCAAGGGCATCAGATGGATTGAGTCCACGCCACCTGATCTGCACATGGTTGCTCGCAGCAATCGAATCAAGCAGTGAAGGCGCTATCCCTTCGTTATTTAAAAGGCGGCTCACCTTGCGACCCTGCTCAAATGCTGCCGCCAGCAAATCAGCTTCGCTCACTTTTAAAATCACTTGCTGTGATTGTGCTTCGCGTAATTCTTTACGCTGTTCATCTGACAAGCTTCCGCTACACCCTAGAAGCATGACCCCTGTAAAAAGCAGTACCCTGTACATGGGTTCAAAGCTAATCACCAGAACCCGGGTCTGCTACAGATTTGTTACCTTTGGCGTCATTTTTTGATATGGTTGCTAAACTGGAAGAAATCAAGTTACGATTTGAAGAAGTTGGACAGCTCATTGTGCAGCCTGAGGTGCTCAGTGACCAAAAGAAGTTTTCGCAACTTAGTAAGGAGTACCGCGACCTGGAAAAAGTTGTACATAAGTACAACGAACTGCTTGGTGTTCAGGCAAGCTACCAGCATGCCCGCGAAGTGCTGCAAAAAGAAAAGGATCCCGACCTGCGTGAGTTGGCTAAAATGGAAATTGAGGACCTTGAGCCGCGCATTGAACAACTCGATGCCGAACTTAAAGAAATGCTGATTCCGAAAGATCCGAATGATGATAAAAACTGTATTCTTGAAATCCGTGCCGGCACCGGTGGCGATGAAGCCGCTTTGTTTGCGGGCGATCTATGGCGCATGTACCAGCGCTACTGCGACCGGAAAGGATTAAAAATGAGCGTAGTAGATTTTACCGAAGGTACTGCAGGCGGATACAAAGAAATTATTTGCAGCATCAGCGGTGAAAATGCTTACGGACTTTTAAAATTTGAATCGGGCGTACACCGCGTTCAGCGTGTGCCGGCTACCGAGCAGCAAGGCAGGGTACATACTTCGGCCGCATCGGTAGTGGTGTTACCGGAGGTGGAAGACGTGAGTATTGAAATCAATCCGGCCGATATTGAAGTGCAAACGGCCCGGTCGAGCGGTGCAGGCGGTCAGAATGTTAACAAAGTTGAAACCAAGGTGCAACTTACACACAAACCCAGCGGTATTGTTATTACCTGCCAGGTTGAACGTTCACAGCACGGAAACCGTGAGCGCGCCATGCAAATGCTCAAAGCCAAGTTGTATGAACTGGAAGTACAGAAGCAGCAAAGCGAAATCGGGGCAACCCGTAAGTCTTTGGTGCGCAGCGGAGACCGTTCTGAAAAAATCCGTACGTACAATTATCCGCAAAGCCGCGTAACCGATCACCGCATCGGCTTTACGCAACATAACCTGCCCGCCATTATGAATGGCGAGATTGACGCCTTCATAGAGCAACTGCGCATCGCAGATAGTGCCGATAAAATGGCTGAGGGAACGGGTGTTTAAAATTTTGGGGCGGCAGGAAAGTCATTAATTGAATTATCGCTAACTTTCAATTTCTCATTACAACAACTAAACTATGAATCGAGGTATGTTTACACTATTAGCCATTATCGGAGGCATATTAGCCATCATTATTCTTGGCGGACTCTTCTTCTTTTTCTGGGGTACCGGGGTTTATGATAACGCAGTGAAATTGCAGGAAGAAACCAACCAGGCCTGGGAAGATGTGCAAGCCACCTACCAAAGAAGGGCTGATCTTGTGCCCAACCTGGTAGCTACCGTTAAAGGCGCTGCCGAGAATGAGCAAACCATTCTGCGCGAAGTTACTCAAGCCCGTGCCGGTATTGTAAACGCTAAAACTCCCGATGAACTGGATCGGGCGGGTCGTCAGATCAATACTGCGATTAACCTGGCCTTTGAGGCTTATCCGCAAATCCGGTCAACCGAAAATTTCCAGGAACTTCAGGCACAACTGGAAGGAACCGAAAACCGGATTAACGTTGCCCGGCAACGCTACAATGCAGCCGTGAAGGAATACAATGCCTACATCCGTGGGTATTTTAAAAGCATGGCGTTATCAACTTTTGGAAAGGGAGAAGCCTTTGAAACCCGCAAGGGATTCCAGGCCGCGCAAGGATCGGAGGTTGCACCAACGGTTAAATTCTGATAATAATCCAAAGGATAGAGAAATAAAATAATGTACCGGCATCGGTCTGGTACAAACAAAAAGCCCCGCTTTAAGGGGCTTTTTAATAGCTGTCTTCTTATCGTATTTAAAGTGTTCGCTTTACTTCCCGCATCTCGTAGCTCTCAATTACATCGCCTTCTTTGATATCGTTGAAGTTTTCGATGCCAATACCACAGTCATAGCCCGATTTCACTTCGCTGGCATCATCCTTCATCCGTTTGAGTGACGCAAGTTTACCGGCATAAACCACAATACCATCGCGAATAAGCCGGATCGGATTAGCCCGCTTTATGTATCCGTCTGTAACCATACATCCGGCAATGGTGCCCACCTTCGATATTTTGAAAATGTTCCGCACTTCGGCATTACCAACAATCACCTCCTCCTGCTCAGGGGCAAGCATTCCTTCCATGGCCGCCTTTATCTCATTAATGGCATCATAAATGATTGAATAAAGTCGGATTTCAATCTCCTCATTTTCGGCCAACCGCCTTGCAGAAGATGAAGGACGCACCTGGAAGCCAACAATAATGGCATCAGAAGCAGATGCCAGTAACACATCTGACTCGGAAATCTGGCCGACACCCCTATGAATAATCGCCACCTGTATTTCTTTTGTTGAAAGTTTCAGGAGTGAATCCGATAATGCTTCTACGGAGCCATCCACATCGCCCTTCACAATTACATTCAGTTGCTTGAAGTTGCCAATGGCCAGGCGCCTTCCAATTTCATCAAGGGTAATGTGTTTTTTGGTGCGAATATTCTGCTCGCGTAAAATCTGTCCTCGTTTAGCGGCCAGTTCGCGGGCTTCACGGTCGGTTTCCATCACCTGGAACTTTTCTCCTGCCTGGGGAGCACCATCCAAGCCCAACACCTGAACCGGTGTTGATGGACCAGCCTCTTTAATCCTTCCACCGGTTGCATCGAACATGGCTTTTACCCGGCCATAATGTGCCCCTGCGAGCATAACATCGCCAACACGTAACGTTCCGTTTTGAACCATTACGGTGGCTACATAACCACGCCCTTTATCAAGCGAGGCTTCAATAATTGATCCGGAGGCGGGCCTGTCGGGGTTGGCTTTTAAAGCGAGTAGTTCGGCTTCCAGCAATACCTTTTCAAGTAATTCATCAACACCCTGCCCTGACTTGGCCGAAATAGCCTGGCATTGGTACTTACCACCCCAATCCTCAACCAGAATATTGATTTTAGATAGTGATTCTTTTATTTTTTCAGGGTTAGCAGTAGGCTTATCGATTTTGTTGATTGCAATAACAATGGGAACTCCAGCCACCTGGGCATGATTAATCGCCTCTTTGGTTTGCGGCATCACATCATCATCTGCCGCTACTACAATAATGGCTATATCGGTAAGTTTTGCACCGCGTGCACGCATGGCGGTAAACGCTTCGTGACCGGGCGTGTCCAAAAATGCAATCTTGTTTCCGGTGGCAGTCGTTACATCGTATGCACCAATGTGTTGCGTAATACCACCAGCTTCTGATGCTGTAACTTTTGTTTTACGTATGTAATCGAGTAATGACGTTTTACCGTGATCAACGTGCCCCATAATGGTAACGATGGGCGCCCGGGGCTTCAGGTTCTCTTCGCTTTCTATTTCCTTAACAACTTCTGTTTCCTCCTCGGTTATAAATTGTACATCATAACCAAACTCATCCGCTATAACGGTAATCGCTTCGGCATCAAGGCGCTGATTGATGGAGACAAACATACCAAGGCCCAGGCATGTTGAGATTACATCATTCACCGAAACATTCATCAATGATGCAAGATCATTGGCTGAAATAAATTCAGTGACTTTTAATGTTTTGGAGGCTGCCTGTTCCTGCAAAATTTGTTGCTCCTGTGCTTCGGAAACAGCCAGTCTTTTCTCCCTTCGGTACTTTGAACCGGCCGTTTTTCTGGAGCCTCCGCTTAATTTGGCAAGGGTTGCCCGTATTTGATCCTGAATTTCTTTTTCGGAGGGCTCCTCCTTATGTGGACGATGAGGCTGCGGTCGGCCACCCCGTGCCCGATCATCGGCTGTTGGCGCAATTCGTTTACGCGGCCGTTTTCCCTTTGTCCCGTCATCTTTCTTCAGATCGGACGAAGCTACCGGCTGATCTTTCTTCTTCTCAGGAAGGTTGATCCGATCGACCACCTTCAGGCCCTGCAACTTATCGGCCCTGGCTTTGATTACTTCCTGATCGGGCTTCTTTTCTTCTTGTTTTGGCTTCTCCGGAACAGGCTCAGTTTTCTCTACAGCGGGCTCAGCTTTTTTCTTTTCAAGGTCAATTTTACCTAATACCTTAAAACCTTCCAGTTTAGGTGTTTCGCGCTCAATTTTTTCGGGCTTTACTTCCTCCTTTCCTTTGATGTCCTTCGACACCAGGTTTTTGATCATGATACTCTCTTCCTCATCCAGTCGCTTCTTGGCAGCCTCTTTTTCACTTGCAATGGTGATGTTCTCGCCATGCTTGGTGCCAATCGTTAACCCGGAGGCTTCCAGTTTTTCAGTAGCTGAAGTCGCAAACTCTTTGGATAGCAGCGCGAATTGTTCAGGCGTTAATTTGGTGTTGGGGTTCTCATCAATGGCAAAACCCTTTTTAGCCAGAAACTCCACCACGGTGTGAACACCCACGTTGAGTTTCCGCGCAGCCATGTTTAGCCTGATCATTTTTTCTTCTGCCATGTTCAAATATTGCCCTTTTTTGAGGACTTTAAAAAGTTGTGGTCATCGTTGACCTTTATTTAACGATTTATTCAAATTCCTTCCTGAGGATTTGAAGAACGCTCTCTACGGTTTCTTCTTCCAAATCTGTTCTTCGCACCAACTCTTCTTTGTTTAAATTCAATACGCTTTTGGCGGTGTCCAATCCAATACGCTTTAATTCATCAATTACCCAGCCTTCAATTTCATCGGCAAACTCATCCAGGTCAACATCCTCCTCGGTTTGGCCATCCAGTTCGCGGAAAACGTCTATTTCATAGCCTACGAGGCGACTGGCCAGCCTGATGTTAAGGCCGCCTTTACCAATGGCAAGCGAAACCTGGTCGGGTTTAAGGTAAACTGAAATCCGGTTGTTCTCTTTATCAATTTTTATTGAAGAAATTTTGGCAGGACTCAGCGCGCGTTGCACATAGAGTTCCAAATTCTCAGTGTAATTAATTACGTCAATGTTTTCATTTTGCAATTCACGAACAATGGCATGAATCCGCGATCCCTTCATGCCTACGCATGCACCTACCGGATCAATGCGGTCATCATATGACTCTACGGCAACCTTAGCCCTTTCGCCAGGTTCGCGAACTACCTTTTTAATGGTAATCAATCCATCATATACCTCGGGCACTTCCTGCTCAAACAAGCGTTCAAGAAATACAGGTGAAGTTCTGGATAAAATGATTTTCGGGTTTCCATTTACCATTTCCACTTTATGTACAATGGCCCGCACGTTTTCTCCTTTGCGGTACCGGTCTTTCTGGATTTGCTCACTGCGCGGAATGGAGATCTCATTTCCTTCGGCATCAATAAGCAATACTTCCTTGCTTAACACCTGGTAAACCTCTCCGGTAATAATCTCACCTACCAGATCCTTATACTTTTGAAACAGAATGTCCTTCTCCAGATCTTTCACCTTTTGCATAAGGGTTTGGCGTGCTGTGGTTACCGCCCTGCGCCCAAAGTCTTCCAGATAAATTTGTTCTGCCACTTCTTCACCCACTTCAAAATCAGGCTCAATCTTCTTTGCCTCGGTTAAGGAAATCTTATCATGATCCCAGATGTCTTCTGAGTCATCGTCAACAATCTCGCGGAAGCGCCATATTTCCAGATCACCTTTATCGGCATTAATAATGATATCGAAGTTATCGTCCGTTTCATACTTTTTCTTGATCATATTCCGGAAAACGTCCTCCAATATCCGGATCATGGTGGGGCGATCGATGTTCTTCTGCTTCGCAAAATCGGCAAACGACTCAATGAGTGTTGCGGTATTCATAGTCGTCATAAAATTTATTTAAATGATATCAATACAAAAGTTTTCTCAATTGCAGCAAAGGGAATAACCACATGCTTTACAACTTTCTTCTTTCCGTTTCCGGATTCCTGTTCCAGGGTAATGGCTTCGTCTGTCACCTCTGCAAGTACCCCTTCAACAACTGCTTCGCGGGTCTTCACCCTGAGCTTACGGTTCCTGTTCTTGTAGTACTGTCGCTTTAACTTCAGGGGATGATCAAGGCCCGGTGTTGACACCTCCAGCAGGTAGCGCTCGTCAAGGAGTCTCTCCTGATCAAGTGCTCCGGATAGCGCCCGGCTCATATCGGCACAATCATCGATGGTTACGCCATGATCTCCATCCAGAATGACCAGTACTTTCTTCGGGTTTTTACGCAACGAAACAACCACATCAACCACAAAGTGCGAGTCGTCTTTCTTACTCTTTTCCGCCAATTCCCTTATCCGATCCGCTATTTCCATAAAAACCGCTAAAACAAAGAGGGGACTGTTTTTGTCCCCTCGTCTTGGTTATTCGTAAACTTCGATGCAAAAGTATACGTTTTTTGAATTACTTGCAAAAAACAATAAACCCTATGCAAATGCGTAGCACTATGTGCCTGGTTGCCGGTATAACCTCTGTTGTCTTCGCCCTGGTATCAGCCTGTAAACCTGAGAAGGACAATAATACAGTTGTTTCTGAAAAACCGTTGAAATCGGTTACAGTGCCTTTATTTAATGGCGACTCCGCATTTCATTTTGTAGAAAAACAGGTTGGTTTCGGCCCTCGTATTCCAAACACTAAAGCGCATAAACTCGCAGGGGATTTTTTTATTGCACTTTTTAAACAATATGGGGCCACGGTAACAGTGCAGGATTTTACAGCAACCACATACGATAATCAGAAACTGGTACTGCGAAACATTATTGCATCATTTTATCCGGATAAGACAAAGCGGATATTGCTTGCCGCCCACTGGGATACCCGCCCGTTTTCGGATAAGGATGAAGAAAAACCAAAAGGATTTTATGATGGAGCCAACGATGGGGGAAGTGGAGTGGGTGTTTTACTTGAAATTGCACGCGTACTCAGCGTTAGTCATTCACCGGATGTAGGGGTTGACATGATTTTGTTTGATGGTGAAGACTGGGGATTTGACCAGGCAACTGCTGAAACACTTTACGGAAAAGCTACGGATTTCCCTCTGCCAAAAAATCTGCATTCCTGGTGGTGCCTGGGTTCACAGTATTGGTCGAAGAACAAACACAAGCCCAACTACACAGCTTACTTTGGCATTCTGCTCGACATGGTTGGTGGAAAAAACTCTGTTTTTGTAAAAGAGGGGTATTCCATGGAGTATGCCCCCGGTATTGTAAACAAAGTTTGGGCAACCGCTTCACGGTTGGGGTACAGCCATGTTTTCATTAACAAAACCGAAGGTGCCATAACCGATGACCATGTTTTTGTAAATGAGTTGGCTAAAATTCCCATGATCAACATTATCAGTTATGATCCGGAATTGGGTTTTTTTGGTGACTTTCACCACACCCGCAAAGACAATATGGAAATTATCAGCAAAGAAAAATTACAGATGGTGGGCAGCACGCTGCTGCATGTTATCTATTACGAATAATTTATACCAGTTGTTTAAGATATGCCCCGTACCCGCTCTTCTCCAGCGGTTGGGCCAGAGCAAGGAGTTGATGGCGGTCAATAAATCCCATCCGGAAGGCCACCTCTTCAATACACCCGATTTTTAATCCCTGCCGTTGCTCAATTACCTGCACAAAAACAGAAGCCTGCATCAGCGAGTCGAATGTACCGGTATCAAGCCAGGCGGTTCCGCGGTTCATCACGGCAACCTTTAGCTTTCCTCGCTGCAGATAAATATTGTTTACATCCGTTATCTCCAATTCTCCGCGCGAACTGGGCTTGATTGATTTGGCTATTTGCACGACTTCATGGGTGTAGAAGTATAAGCCGGGTATAGCATAGCGCGATTTGGGCTCTTTGGGTTTCTCTTCAATGGATACCGCATTCATGTGCTGGTCAAACTCCACTACTCCGTACCGTTCCGGATCATTAACATGATAGGCAAATACAATTCCCCCCTCAGGTTTTGTGCACGATTGAAGCAGTTTTCCAAGGCCTGCTCCATAAAAAATATTATCTCCCAAAACCAGGGCAACATCGTCATTGCCGATAAAATCCTCTCCGATAATAAATGACTGTGCCAGCCCCTCCGGCCGGGGTTGTTCCGCATATTCAAATCTGCATCCCAGTTGCGTTCCGTCACCCAGCAGCTTTTTAAACATCGGCAGATCGTGCGGTGTAGTAATCACCAGGATTTCACGTATCCCGGCCATCATCAATACCGACAGCGGATAGTAAATCATCGGCTTATCATAAACCGGCATTAATTGTTTGCTCACCGCCAAGGTAAGGGGGTGTAGTCGTGTTCCGGATCCCCCGGCCAAAATAATGCCCTTCATGAGTTAATAATCTGATTATCAGCGATTAGCGTACATTTTTTCATAATAATGCAAGTACTCCCCCGATGTTACATGTGCCAGCCACTCTGTATTGGAAAGATACCAATCTACCGTCATTTCAAGGCCGGTAGCAAAGTCGGTCTCCGGCCTCCACCCGGTTTCACTGATGACTTTGGAGGCATCAATTGCATACCGCATGTCATGACCCGGGCGATCCTTAACAAAGGTGATCAACTTTGCCGATGATCCCTCCGCTCTTCCCAGTTTTCCGTCCATAATCCGGCAAAGCATCTTAACCAGGTCAATGTTCTTCCATTCATTGTTCCCCCCAATGTTATATACAGAGCCCGGCTTTCCATTATGAAAAACTGCATCGATGGCTTTGGCATGATCCGTTACATAAATCCAGTCACGGATATTCTCGCCCTTGCCGTAAACAGGCAATGGTTTTTCCTGGATAATGTTATTAATCATCAGCGGGATTAACTTTTCAGGGAATTGATAAGGCCCATAATTATTCGAACACCTGCTGATGATGCATGGCAGGCTATAGCTGTTGTTGAATGCCTGAACAAAATGATCGCTGCTTGCCTTGGAGGCTGAATATGGCGACCGGGGATCCAACGCAGTGGTTTCAGTGAAGTATCCGCTGTGAATGGATCCATACACTTCATCGGTGGATATATGGTAAAAGATTTTTCCATGCATGGAATTATTCCATGCCGTTTGTGCGGCCCTCAGCAAACGGATGGTACCGATGATATTGGTCAGGGCAAATTCATCCGGATTGTGGATGGACCGATCAACATGCGATTCTGCGGCAAGGTGAATCACGCTGTCAATTTGATAATCCTTGAAAATCTGAAGCAGTAATTCAATGTCCAGAATATCGCCTTTGATAAATGAGTAATTGGTTGAGGCCTCAACTTCCTTAAGGTTTTCGAGGTTGCCGGCATAGGTTAGCTTATCCAGGTTTACAATGGAATACCCCGGGTATTTTTTTACGAACAACTTCACCACGTTTGAACCAATGAATCCTGCCCCTCCGGTTATAAGTATGTTGCGTGTCATGCTACTGGATTATCTTTTTGCGGCCAATACTAAAGTAAGTAAACCCGAGTTCACGAATGGCTTCCAGATCGTACAGGTTACGGCCGTCAAAAATCACCCTTTGCTTCATGAGTGTTTTCATCCGGTCAAAATCGGGGGTTCGGTATTCAGGCCATTCCGTAGCAATAAGAAGCGCATCAGCACCTTCCAGAATATCATATGGCTCATTACCATAGGTAATTGAATCGCCCATGATGCGCTTAACATTTGCCATGGCCTCCGGATCGTGAACAAACACGTGGGCACCCTTCTTTTTTAGCATATCGATGATATAGAGCGATGGTGCTTCCCTAATGTCATCGGTATGAGGTTTAAAGGATAAGCCCCATATCGCAATTTTTTTTTCTTTCAGTCCGTTATTGAAAAAATTCTCGAGCATCTCAACCAATTTCACTTTCTGATGCTCATTGACAGACATGACCGAGCGAAGAATGGAAAACTCATAGCCCGTTTGGCTGGCCGATTTTTCCAAAGCCTGAACATCCTTGGGGAAGCAACTTCCTCCATACCCAATGCCTGCAAACAAAAAACGCTTTCCGATACGGCTGTCGGAGCCCATTCCCTTGCGAACCAGATCTACATCGGCATCAAGCCGTTCACAAAGGTTTGCAATTTCGTTCATGAAGGTGATTTTAGTGGCCAGAAAGGCATTGGCTGCATACTTCGTTAATTCGCTGGATCGTTCGTCCATAAAAATCAGCGGATTGCCTTGCCTGGTAAACGGTGCATACAATTGCTCCATGATTTTTTTTGCACGTTCCGATCGGGTGCCAATCACAACCCGCTCAGGCTTCATAAAATCTTCAACGGCAAGTCCTTCGCGCAGAAACTCGGGGTTTGAAATAACATCAAAGTCTACCGAGGTATTTCTTGCCACATGCTCCCGAACAAGCTCTGCCGTGCCGACCGGTACAGTGCTTTTGTTGGCAATTACCACATAATGTTTCAACAGGGGGCCGAGCTGATCGGCCACCTGTAAAACATATTTCAGATCTGCCGAGCCATCTTCACCCGGAGGTGTAGGTAATGCAAGCATGATCACTTTGGCATCCTGAATTCCCTCTGCCAAATGGGTGGTAAACAACAAGCGACCATGCCTGATATTTTTTTCAATCAGTTCGTTAAGGCCTCGTTCAAAAATAGGAACAACACCACGCTTGAGGTTCTCAACCTTTTGTGCATCAATGTCAATACAGGTTACTGTATTGCCTGTTTCTGCAAAGCAGGTACCTGTTACAAGGCCCACATATCCGGTTCCGACTATGGCGAGTTTCATAAGGAAAAATAAACGGCAAAAATAGCGATTTGCCCTATGGATAAGCATAAAATAAATAACGAACTAACATTCGTTTGGTATTCAATTATCCGCTACCTTCGTAGCCCGAAAATTTATTCGGTCAAAACTGAACCACTATGCAAACTGTAGCCAATCGCCCTGACGCGATAACCTTTGATGAATCCGAAAACCAGAAAATGATTGCCCAAATGGTGCGTGATTTTGGTGCCCGCGAAATCAGACCGAAAATGATGGAGTGGGATGAAAGCCAGGAATTTCCCGTTGACTTATTCCACAAAATGGGCAAACTCGGCCTTATGGGTGTGCTGGTTCCGGAAGAATACGGTGGAGCCGGGTTTGGCTACCACGAATACGTAACTGCTATTGTAGAACTCGCAAAGATTGATGGCTCTATCGGCCTGTCGATGGCTGCTCATAATTCATTGTGTACAAATCATATTCTTCAGTTCGGCAATGAATCACAAAAAGCCACGTACCTGCCGAAACTGGCCACGGGGGAATGGATTGGCGCCTGGGGCTTAACCGAGCCAAACACCGGATCGGATGCCGGAAACATGCGCACCGTAGCCGTAAGAGACGGTGATTATTATGTGATTAACGGTGCAAAAAATTTTATCACCCATGGTAAATCCGGCAATGTGGCAGTAGTGATTGTGCGCACAGGCGCTGTTGGCGATTCGCACGGAATGACGGCTTTCATTATTGAAAAAGGAACACCCGGTTTTTCGGCAGGCAAGAAAGAGAATAAACTGGGCATGCGGGCCTCCGAAACTGCCGAACTCATCTTTACGGATTGTAAAATCCACCACTCACAAATGCTTGGAAAAGAAGGCGAGGGGTTTGTTCAGGCATTAAAAGTTTTGGATGGTGGACGAATTTCAATTGCGGCATTGAGTTTGGGTATTGCGCAAGGAGCATTTGAAGCAGCTCTTAAGTATTCAAAGGAGCGGCACCAATTCAACCGCCCAATTGCTGAGTTTCAGGGCATTTCATTTAAACTGGCAGATATGGCCACTAAAATTGAAGCGGCCAAACTGCTTACTTTCCGGGCAGCCGACTTAAAAAACAAAGGACTGAATGTGAACAGGGAATCGGCCATGGCTAAGTTATATGCTTCTGAAATAGCGGTGGAGATAGCTAATGATGCTGTGCAGATTTTTGGAGGATATGGTTATACAAAGGACTTTCCGGCAGAAAAATACTATCGCGATGCGAAACTTTGCACAATTGGGGAGGGCACATCTGAAATCCAGAAACTCGTCATCTCCAGGGCTATTTTGAAGTGATTTTGCATATTCAGGGGCGCTTTTACTATATTTGCAGCCCAAATTAAAACGAAATGATTATTGTAACCATTAAGGAAAACGAATCGATCGATAAGGCCCTGAAACGCTTTAAGAAGAAGTTTGAAAAAACCGGGGTTTTGAGGGAATTGCGTGCGCGCACAGCTTTCGAAAAACCCTCTGTACGCAGGCGCAACGAAATTATTCGCGCAGCCTACAGGGAGCGTCAAAAAATGATGGAGAACCAATAGTGTGCAGGCAGAATCCCTGCCTTCACTCTCAACCCATAGCAATCCCCACCGTTACATAACTGTGGGGATTATTTTTTATATTGGTGTTACCGGACAGGCTGCAAATGGTTGAGTCTTTTTTTAACTATCTACAATTTGAAAAACGGGTAAGCAAACACACCTTAACAGCCTATACAACTGACCTTACCCAGTTTACCGGATTTCTTGATTCCACATTTCCGGAGTTTACGCCAGAGCAAGCCGATTACGGTGTTATCCGTGCATGGATTATACAACTGGTTGAAAGCGGAGCTAAAGCAACCTCCGTAAACCGGAAAATTGCCAGCCTTCGCACTTTCTACAAATTCTTACTGCGCGAAGAGGCCATTACCAAAAATCCGATGACGAAAATCCGGGTTTTGAAAACCCAAAAACGACTCCCTTCCTTTGTTCAGGAAAAAGAAATGGCTGCCCTCCTCGATAACGTGGAATTCGGAACAACCCATGCCGGCTTACGCGACAACCTCATCCTTGAACTTTTCTATGCAACAGGAATTCGCCTCTCCGAACTCATTACATTGAAAGAATCGCAGATTGATTTACGGAACAACTCCATTAAAGTTCTCGGAAAAAGAAACAAGGAACGGGTAATCCCTTTTCCGGGTTCAATCATCACAAAAATCAAAGCGTACCAACAGGCGCGTAACAAAGAAGTTGAACTGAAAAAGCATGGCTTTCTGTTTGTGACGGATAAAGGTGAACCGTGTTACCCCATGATGGTTTACCGGATTGTGAAGCAGTATCTGAATATCAACTCAAACAGCGATAAAAAAAGTCCGCATGTGTTGCGCCATACCTATGCCACGCATTTACTAAACAAAGGAGCCGAAATTAACGCAGTAAAAGATTTGCTGGGGCACAGCAGCCTGGCCGCTACACAGGTTTACACGCACAATTCTATCGAGAAAATTAAGAAAACATATGACCAGGCGCATCCCAAGGCCTGACCACGCCACCATGATAACCATGTTCAACTGTTAATTGATATGCCTATGAAACTGAACGTCCAATCCATCCATTTCAATGCCGACAAGAAGCTGGTGAATTTCATTCAGAAAAAAATTGACAAACTCGAAATGTATTTCGACCGTATGGTCGATGGTGAAGTTTTTCTTCGTCTGAATAATGAGGGAATTGAAAACAAAACGGTGGAAATCAAACTGAATTTACCGGGAAACCAGTTGTTTGCTGCCGAAAAAGCGCGTTCATTCGAAGCGGCCACCGACCAGGCAACGGAGGCCCTGAAAAGCCAGTTGAAAAAATTTAAAACCCGGGTTAAGAGCGGAAGAGTATAAAAACCAAAAGGGCCTTACGGCCCTTTACTTTTTAAGTGTTAAGATTAAATGCTTTCTTCACGGCAGGAACGTAATCAAGTCGTTCCCACGGAAACAACTCAACAATTACCTTCTTTTCATTTTGTTTACCCTTATTAAAAATTTTCTCCACTTTGCGGGGCTCTCTGCCCATGTGGCCGTAAGCTGCTGTCTCAGAATAAATGGGCGAGCGCAGATTAAATCGCTTTTCAATAAAATAAGGTCGCATATCGAAAATCTTCTCAATACGCCTGGCAATCTCTCCATCACTTAACTTCACTTTGGCCGTTCCAAAAGTGTTTACATAAAATCCTACCGGCCTGGCTACCCCTATTGCATAGGCTACCTGTACCAGTACTTCATCGCACACACCAGCTGCTACCAGGTTTTTTGCAATATGCCGGGTTGCATAGGCAGCTGACCGGTCAACTTTGCTTGGGTCTTTTCCGGAAAATGCTCCTCCTCCGTGTGCGCCCTTACCGCCATACGTATCCACAATAATTTTTCTTCCGGTTAATCCGGTGTCGCCATGCGGCCCGCCAATTACAAATTTGCCGGTGGGATTAATGAAGTATTTGATCTGACCATTAAATAACTTCTGAACACGTTTCGGGAGTTTTTTCATAACTCGCGGTATCAGAATGTTCTTAATGTCATCTTCAATTTTCTTCAGCATGGGTGCATCCTTGTCAAATTCATCATGCTGGGTTGAAACAACAATGGCATCGATGCGCTGAGGCTTGTTGTCATCGCTGTATTCAATGGTTACCTGCGATTTGGAATCAGGCCGCAGGTAAGTCATTTGTTTACCTTCTCTCCGTATGGCTGCCAGTTCGCGCAACAACAAATGCGCAATTTCAAGAGGCAGCGGCATGTAGTTATCGGTTTCATTGGTGGCATAGCCGAACATCATGCCCTGGTCACCGGCACCCTGCTCTTCTTTTTTCTTCCGCTCTACCCCTTGATTGATGTCGGGTGATTGTTCGTGGATGGCTGAAAAAATGCCGCACGAGTTCGCTTCAAACATATATTCGCTACGGGTATATCCAATCTTGCGGATAACCTCGCGGGCGATGTCCTGAACATCGAGGTATGCTTCTGACTTTACTTCACCCGCCAGCACTACCTGGCCTGTGGTTACCAGCGTTTCGCAGGCGACTTTTGAGTTGGGGTCGTAGGCTAGAAAATAATCAATCAGTGCGTCTGAAATCTGGTCGGCTACTTTGTCCGGATGGCCTTCGGATACGGATTCAGAGGTAAATAAGTATGGCATGAGTGTTTAATGAATTTAAAATAAGTCGGCAAATTTAGATGAATGCCCGTAAAACAAAAAAACAGCTATTCAACAGGCCAAAAACAAAAATACAGCCGGAAGTTTCGGCCATTCAGTTTTACGCATCTTCCATTCAGCTACGGGCCGGGTAACGATAGTTTCAGATGTTCCGGTAATATCCACTGCCACACATAAGGCGGTGTTGGCGGAAAGTACGTTTATCAGCGATTCGAACAGGGCATTATTTCGGTAAGGTGTTTCAATAAAAATCTGTGTGAGAGCCCTCTTCCGGGATTCCTTCTCGAGCAAGGCAATGGTTTTTTCTCTATCGGTTTTGCTTACCGGAAGATATCCATGAAAAGCAAACCGCTGCCCGTTCAGTCCGGAGGCCATCAAGGCAAGAAACAGAGAAGATGGCCCAACCAAAGGCACTACTTTAATGTTGCTTTGATGGGCAAAAGCAACGGCTAATGCTCCGGGGTCTGCCACTCCGGGGCAACCGGATTCAGAAAGCACCCCAACATCATATCCCTCCAGCAATGGCTTCATCAATTCATTCAGTTCAGCAGGCCGGGTGTCTTTATTCAGTATCCGAAAGTGAAGGACTTCTATGGAATCAACAACTTTCAAACTGCTGATGAATCTACGGGCTGAACGTATATCCTCCACCAGATAATACTGGGTCGCTTTAATAATATTCTTTATCTGCGGAAGGATTACTTCTTCAGTGGTTCCCGATGCGATGATGTTGGGGATAAGGTATAGTTTGCCTCTCCTAACCATGAAGAAAGTTCAGAACTACTTCTACAAACGCTGCAGGCTTTTCGGCCTGTACCCAGTGGCCGGTGTCCATTGTAACCAAACCCGAATTGGGGAAAATTTTTTTAATAATAGCCCTGTCGTCATCCAGAATATAATCTGACTTAGCGCCCCGAATAAATAACGTTGGCTTTTCGAAAACGCCATCGTGAACTAATGGCCCCCCTATCCGCTCCAGGTTTTTGTCAATGGCCTTCAGGTTAATGCGCCACGTAAAACCACCCTCCGGTTTGCGCATCAGGTTTTTCAAAAGAAACTGGCGCACCGATGTATTGGCAACATGCTGTGCCAACGCTTCATCGGCTTCATTCCGGGATTGAACGGTATCAATGGGAACAGCCTTCAACCCCTCAACAATATAATCGTGCCGTACTTCATATGCTTTAGGCGCAATGTCCACTACAACCAACTTACTTAGCTTATCCGGGTACGCCAATGCAAAGTTCATAGCCACTTTGCCGCCCATGGAGTGCCCCAGCACAATGGGGTTAATCAGTTTGTGTTTTTCAATAAACAAGCGGAGGTCTTCCTGCAATGCCGTGTAATCAAATTCCTCGCTGTGTGGCGACTGCCCGTGATTACGCTGGTCAACCACATATACATGATAATGTTCGCCCAGCACTTTGGCCTGGGGCAGCCAGTTATCCGATGAGCCCATCAGCCCGTGTAAAATAACCAGCGGACTTCCGCTTCCATATTCCCGGTAAAACAACTCCATCTTCAAAAATAAACAATCCCTCAGTTGAAGTCGGCAGGGTAAAGTATATTTGATGCTTTTAACGGTATGGAGTTAAAAGACGGCCAGTATGTAATTCAGGATGTACGCGTAAGCGATATTGTCGCGAAGTTCGGCACGCCTGTTTATGTTTACGATGCCGAAAAGATAATACACCAGGTAAAAACGCTGCGCACGGTTTTCTCCAACTCCGAACTAAAAATCAAATATGCCATCAAGGCACTTTCCAATCTTTCTATCCTGAAACTTTTACGGCAACAGGGCACCGGTGCCGATGCCGTTTCCCTGAACGAAGTGCACCTGGCACTCCGTGCCGGCTTCGTACCTGCCGACATCATGTTTTCGCCCAACTGTGCCGACTTCAGCGAAATTGAAGAAGCCGTTACACTGGGCTGCCAGGTGAACCTCGATAACCTCTCATACCTGAAAAAATTCGGAACACAATACGGGGATTCATATCCGTGCTCCATCCGGCTAAACCCGCACATTCTTGCAGGAGGCAATTACAAAATTTCCACGGGGCACAGTGACTCGAAGTTCGGCATTTCGGTGTACCAGCTTCCGCAAATTATGGATGTGGTCAATCAGTTCAACATTAAGGTTAACGGATTGCATATTCACACGGGCTCCGACATTACCGAAACGGATGTGTTTCTTAAAATGGCCGATATCTTTTTCAGCGTGGCCCACGATTTTCCAGACCTGAAGTTTATTGATTTTGGCAGCGGATTTAAGGTAGCCTATAAAGAAGGCGACCTTGTAACCAACATGTACGACCTCGGACTAAAGCTTACCGGATCATTTAATGCATTTTGTGAACAATACGGCCGCAGGCTGGAGTTTTGGATTGAGCCGGGCAAATTTATTGTAAGTGAAGCCGGGGTACTTCTGGCCAAAGTAACTGTGGTAAAAAACACACCTTCAACAACTTTTGCGGGTGTAAATACCGGATTGAATCACCTGCTGCGCCCGATGATGTACGATGCATACCATCATATTGTAAACATCTCCCATCCGGCAGGCGAAAAAAAACAATACACCATAGTGGGCTATATCTGCGAAACCGATACGCTGGGTGCCGACCGTAAACTCAACGAAGTGCGCGAAGGTGATATCGTGGCTATACACAACGCAGGTGCTTATGGTTTTTCCATGTCCAGCAACTACAACTCCCGTCCGAGGCCGGCCGAAGTGTTGGTGCTTAACAACGAAGCAAAGTTGATACGCCAGGCAGAAGGGTTTGAAGATCTGCTCAAGGGGCAGGTTGAAATACGTTTATAACGTTTCAAAAAGATGTAAGTTGCCGCCTCTTCTGAATTTGGTCAGATCCATTGGCGGCATTTTTCTTCCCGCCAGGTATTTTTTCTTCGCAACCCGATAGAGCTGGTGAATGACTTCGGCTATATTTCCTTCACCGGTAATCCTTCTGCCGTACTGCGAGTCGTTTACATTACCCCCATGCAGTGAGCACACCTGGTTCCAAACCTTGTTAAACCGGTCGGGAAAATTTTTTCGCAGCCAGTCTTCAAAAATTTTTCCTATCGCTCCATTTAATCGTAAAACCGTCATACCTGCGGCATGCGCTCCATGGTTAGCCGCAGCCTTGATTACCGCAGGAATTTCGTGATGGTTGAGGCCGGGAATGATGGGTGCGTTCATAATCCCTACCGGCACACCTGCCTTTGCCAAAGCCTCCACTGTACTCAGCCGCTTTATGGCGCTGGCTGTGCGCGGCTCCATGATTCTACGTAACTCCTCATCCAGTGTAGTAATGGAAATGTACACGTGCACCAGGTTGTCGCAAGCGAGGTCTTTCAGCAGATCCAGATCGCGCAGGATAAGGCTGTTCTTGGTAATGATGCCCACCGGGTGACGGTATTGCGCAAATACGTTCAGCAAGGCGCGTGTGATTTCCAT